>USKE01000157.1 GCA_900555165.1 uncultured Porphyromonadaceae bacterium
ATGACAGATTCCGATGCTTCAGCACTGTGTGAACGGCCATGGCGGCGATGACACCGACGACGGCTTCCGCGATGGAGTTGACGCCGACCGTCGTCATCAGCAGCGCAACGATCGTATTGCCCAGCACGGCCTCATAGGGCTCTTTGAAGAAGATCCAGATGCCTCCCAGCACGCCGATGGTATTGATGTCTACGTAAGAGAACGCCGAGTCCACCGTCAGCACCCCGGTCAGCAGGAGCAGCAGCGCCCCCGTCACCCTCAGCGACGTGATTACCGGGCTTGACGCCATTGACGCCGACAGCGCCGCAGGCCCCGTCACCTGGTATAACCTGCAGGGTGTAGAGGTACAGGGCGATCTCGCCCCCGGCATCTACATCCGCCGCCAGGGCAACACTGCCGTCAAGACCGTGGTGCGCTGACGCGCCCTGACAGCAACAACCCCAATAGCTTATTCATGAAATGACAGCGGTGCGCCTTGTGGCGCACCGCTGCTCTTTTTGGCTTAAATCCTTATTATAAATCCTAATGCTTATTTCGTGTTTTTCTATTGGCTGGCTTTACTGGTCATTTGAGTCACATAGATCAGCGAGAGCAAATCAATATACCTGAATCAGGTGGTCGGGCGACGGGCGCCCCGGGGGACAGTCATTCCTGTGGGATTGGAGTTCACTCGGGGGTGTCAGCGGTAGTCCTTGAGCATTTTCTGGAGTCGCTGGCGTGCGAAGAAGATGCGGCTCTTCACGGTGCCAAGGGGGAGGTTCATCTTCTCGGCGATCTCGTTGTATTTGTAACCGGCCACGTGCATCGAGAAGGGGATGCGGTAGTCGTCAGAGAACGAGTTGATGGCAGCCGAGATTTCGCCTGCGGCAACCGAGCCTTCGGGGGTGTCGAGACCAGACTCCTGGGGGAGATTGAGATGGTAGAGATCTTCGGTCTGGTCGATCACCGTTGCCGAGCGCACCACCTTGCGGTAGTTATTGATGAAGATGTTGCGCATGATGGTGAATACCCAGCCCTTGAAGTTTACGTTGTCAACATACTTGTCTTCGTTGTCGAGGGCCTTGAGAGTTGTGTCCTGGAGCAGGTCGTAAGCGTCGTCTCTGTTTGAGGTGAGCATGTAGGCGAAGTTGAGCAGATTGCTCTGGAGGCCTAAGAGTCGTGACTGAAAATTCTGTGAACTCATAATGACTAATTTTAGATGGGTGATGAAATAATTTTGTAACCCTTTTGTGACTACAACGCAAAGGTAATACTAATTTTTATAAAACCAAATTTTTTGACCGGAAAAATGCGAATTTTTTGAAAAATAATTTTTCGGAATTGCAATTATTTGATTTTCAGCATGATAATAAAGTCGTTTATATTTACATTCTTGTTACAAAATAGTTAGCAATGCATATAACTCGATTTAAAATCAGTAATATATTGATTTACAGCGTCTTCTGAACTATATCTGTTGCGATTTTTATATTGTTCATATTTTACATGTTAAAATACTCCAATTTTTGTTGCCAATTTAACTAAAAATCAGCTTTTTTGTGTTACAAAAACCGCCTCAACGCGCCCATTTCGTAACAGTAGCTCCTCATTCCTGAGACCCCATAAGCACTCTTCACATCTGACATTTTTGTTACAATTCTATCACATCCTTCATTAAAAAGAGCGACTGCGCTATACACGCAGCCGCTCTTTTTGCAGGAGAACAATATGTCAGCGCACAAGCAGTTTGCGGCCCGCGGCGATATAGAGGCCCGGAGGAAGGAGGGTGCGGGCCTCGGCAACATCAGCGGCTGTGAGCACCGGACGCCCGAGAGTATCATAAACGGTGACAGGGCCGTCGGCAGTTGCGGAATCGTCGGCCTCGACGCGGTCTATGCCGGTCTGCCCTTTAGGGTCAAGTTTCCAGGCGTCGAGCGAAACCACATCCACGACGCCCTGTGTGGCGAACACCTCGATGCCGTTGGCGTCGGGCTCGGTGGGGAACACACGTATCGAAGTGGCCCAGCGGTCGTTGACAAACACGTCGACGATTGAATGGTCAAGGAAGATGTTGAGCTTGAGCGTCTGGCCGGCGGGAATCAGCTCGGGCAGGTAACAGCGGTAGACGCCGTCGTAGACACCGCCGTCGTTGATTATTCGGCGCAGTGAGGTGAAATCAAATGTCAGCTCTCCCGAACCGGGGGTATAGGTCACCTTGGCCTCTGAACCGGCGCTCTTGAAGAATGTGAGGCCGAACGGATTGCGCCCCACGGTGAAGACGGCCGAAATCTCAGCCTCGCGCCCCGAGACGGGGTCGAGCGAGAGAGCGCCGTCGAGGCTGAAGTCACGGCGCGAGAACGTGGTGGCGGTGCGCAGGCCGGTCAGCGTCTCGAACGGTTTCTGCTGCAGCTCCCCCTTGTCGTTGAGCCACCATTCGCGCGGCAGCGAATAACAGTGGGCCCACCCCAGGTTCCAGTTTTCCTGGCCGGGAAACTTGTCGGGCACGATGCCCATGGCTATTGTCTTGCCGTTGTGGCGGTAGACGGTGGGCGAGAGCAGGCCGAAACCGTCGCGGGTCACCAGCTCCACGTTCTTCGGCGACTGGATGTTCGATGCCGGCTGGAATTTCCCGTCAGCCGAAATCGTGCCGGTCCAGTAGATGGTGCGCACGCCGGTTGATGTTGCCAGCGGCGTCACGGTAAAGAGCCATTTGCCGTCGCCCATGTCGGTGATGTTTGGCATCTCCCAGAAAGAGCCGTCGCGCCCGGCCGTGGTGCCGGTGAAGAAAAGGTCGCCGTTGTTGCTCCACAGCCCCGACACGGGGTTGTATTTGTGCAGGGTGGTGGTGCCCACGCCGTTCTTCGAGCTGCCGACGATGATATATGCGTCGTCGCCGTGCCGGAAGAAGTAGGGGTCGCGGAAATCGTCGCTCAGCCCGGTGGGACGCCCGTTGATGATCGGGTTCGAGGCCTTTTTGGTCCAGTCGAGCAGGGCATCGTCGTCAGGCACGGCCTGGGCTATCATCGCCTTGCCGTAGTCGACGGCGGTATAGAGGATGTTGGGCTTGCCGCCGGTTACCACATCGTCGGCGAAGACGCATCCGCTCCAGCACCCTTTTATGTCGTACCAGGCGCCCGGCGCGATGGCAATTTTCTCCTCACGCCAGTCATAGAGGTTCTCGCTTGAGATATGCCCCCAGTGCAGACGCGCCATGTAGGGGCCGTCGGCGTTCTTCTGGAAGAAGAGATGGTAGCGGCCGTCGGAATGATACATGCCGTGACACTCGTTGGTCCAGGCGGCGGCAGGCATGCCGTGGAAACGCGGACGTAGTATGTCGTCGGCGAAACGCGACGCGGGGATGTCGAGGTTTGCGGCGTTCTCAGCTGTCCACGATGCGATGGTGGCCTGAGGCAGAGCCTCGTTCCAGACGGTCACATCGTCGATCAGACCGTTGTACGAGGTGAGCAGGAACGGACCGGAATAGATGTCGTCGGTGCCGCGCCCCATGCGCAGTGTCGCCGCGGGGACCGCGAGGGTGCCCGTACAGCGGCTCGACCCTACCTCCTGGCCGTTGTTGTAGAGGGTGACCTTGCGGGCATCGCTGTCTATGACGGCTGTCAGGCAGTTCCACTGATATGTGGGCAGAGGGGTATCGACGGCCACCGACACCAGCCAGCCCCCCACGTAGGCGCGGAACGACCATTTGCCGTTGAAACCGAGGAAGAACCCGAAACCGGTCTTGGCCTTGTCGTCGAGGCTCGACACAATCGGGGTCTGTATCTGCGTATCCCTGTCGATCTCGATTATCGGATAGCACGGCACGGCCACCCAGGCCGATACGGTCATTTTCGTCGAGCCGGCGGGGATGACCTCGCCAAGCTGCCCTTCGACATACGACGTGTAGCCGTCGAACCGCAGGGCCTGTCCCACGGCGCCGGGAAGATTCTCGGGGGCGAAATGCCCATCGACGGCGAATTTGGTGCCGCTGACGGTCTCGGTGATCTGCCCCGAGGTCACATCCATCGGGAAATGCGCCACCACGGCGCCCGGCATCACCTGTGAGGCGCATGCCATGGCCGCGCCCAGCGCGAGTGTTCTGATGTTTTTCGCTTTCATAGGAATAAATTTGTGTTTGGAATTATCGTAAGAGGATCCGGGCGCTTGTGCCGCCGGCCGAGACTATCACCACGCCGGTGTAGTCGACGCTCACGGCGCCGTCGGTATCGGCGAGTCGCTTGCGACAGATGACGCGGCCGTCGATGCCGCATACGGTCATGACCGTACCCGGTTCAAGACCGCTGTACCCTACCCTACGGTTTCCGGCGGCAAAGATACGGCTTTTTCCGTTCTCGCCGGGCGCGTCAACCCCGGTGGTGTCGTGACGGTCGTCAAAAGTGCCCAGATAAGCCAGGGAATTTGCCGTCAGGCGCTCGATGTTACCCTGATAGGCGTTGTCGCCCATTCGCGGCGACAGCTCGTAGGCCGCCAGGCCGTTGGCAAGAATGGTGCCCGGCTGACCGGCAGAACGGGTCAGTGCGCGGGGATGAAACTCGACCACGGCGGCAACGGCATAGTCCTTGACATGCCCCCAGGTGCCGAGTACCGTGGCGCCGAGCTGATTCTGGAAACGCTCTACGGTGTTGCGGCCGCCGGCGGTGTAGATGTTGCCGTAGGCGTTGAGGTCCCAGCAGCAGTTATGGTCTTCGCGGTGCATGGGGGTGCCGTTGCCCGTGCCGAGCATGGCGAATGTCTCCGAGTCGTATGAGCCGAAGGGGCTGTGCGCGGGCCATGTGGCCAGCCCGGCGAAGATGGGGTGTGACGAACGGTCGTAATATTCGTCGGTACCGGCCTTGTCAAGTCCGATGCGGGCCTGCAGGGTCCACACGTCGGTACCGTTGCCGCCGTCACCGTCGCCGCAGATGCCGGGGGCGTATGCGGGGTCGATGCGGCCTATGGCCGACACAAGCCGTGTGGCGTGCTTGGTGAGATATAGCGAACCGCCGTCGCTGACAAACCCTTTCAGCGCCGAAAGGGCCGCGTCAGACGCAAGCGTGCCGGGGACAGCTCCGCCGGTACCGCGGCGGTCGATATGGATCCACACCACGCCGTAGTTCTCTGTCGTGAGACGCCCGAGGTCACCGGGGGTGAGTACGGCGCCGTCGGGGTAAAGCGACCTGAACAGTTCCACTGCCGCACGCTCCTGCGCGTTCAGGGCCGTCACATCATATTCGGGGATGAGGATGGCCATTCGGCTCGACCGGTCGACCGGCGGGAGGGGGTGGGAACGACGGC
>USKE01000158.1 GCA_900555165.1 uncultured Porphyromonadaceae bacterium
GCGAGTCCGGAGACCGGCGGGCACTGGGTACCGCGGCCCGCATCCGCGAGGAACAGGTGAAGATAGCCCGCGCCGGATTCCTCCCCAGCGTTGCCCTGACAGGCGGATACTTCGCCTCGTACCCTTCGGTGTTCAACAGCTTTGAGAAGAAATTCAAGGGCACCTGGAACATCGGCGTGGCCGTGAACATTCCGGTGGTAACCTGGGGCGACCGCAGCTACAAGGTCAGGGCCGCCAGGGCCGAGGCCACCGTGGCGCGGCTCGAACTTGAGGAGACCCGCGAGAAGATCGACCTGCAGATAGCGCAGTGCCGCCAGAAAGTGCGCGAGGCGCACGAACGGCTCGCCGCCTCTGAAAGCAGTCAGGCCGAGGCCGAAGAGAACCTGCGCTACGCCACGCTCGGGCTGAAAGAGGGCGTGATTCCGGTGAGCAACGTGCTTGAGGCACAGACCGCATGGATGTCGGCCCGCACCGGCCTGATCGCGGCCAATATCGACCTGCGCCTGGCCCGGGTGCACCTCAGACGCGCCACCGGCACCATCCGCTAACTCCCGTTCATTCCAGACATCAGAAAAAACATAATATCCGCCTTATGAAAAAGAAAAACTTCAACGTCATACTCATCTCATCGGCCATAATCATGGCCGTCATAGCCTGTGTGGTAATCGCCGGCGTGTGCATGCCCGAGCCCGAAGAGGTCATCCAGGGGCAGGCCGAGACATCAGACTACCGCGTGTCAAGCAAAATTCCGGGCCGCATACTTGAAATCAGGGTCGCGGAGGGTGACGCCGTAGCCAAAGGCGACACGCTTGTCATACTTGAGGCTCCCGACATCGACGCCAGACTGGCACAGGCCGAGGCCGCTTTCGAGGCCGCACGCGCCGTGGAACAGAAAGCGCTCACCGGCGCCCGGCGCGAACAGATACAGTCGGCCTACGAGGTCTGGCAGAAAGCCATCGCGGGGCGTGAGGTAGCCGAGAAGACCTATGCCCGCGTGAACCGTCTCTTCGAGAACGGTGTCATGGCCGAACAGAAACGTGACGAGGCCCTGGCCAACTTCCGCGCCATGCAGGCAAGCGAGAACGCCGCACGCTCGCAATACGAGATGGCCGTCAACGGTAGCCGCACCGAAGACATCAGCGCCGCACGCGCCCAGGTATCGCGTGCCCGCGGTGCCGTGAGCGAAGTCACCTCGTATGTCGGCGAGACAGTGCTCACCGCCAGTGCCGACGGTGTCGTGACCGAGATCTTCCCCGAGCAGGGGGAACTTGTGGGCACCGGCGCGCCGATAATGAACGTGGCGCGCACCGACGACACATTCTTCACATTCAATGTCAGAGAGGATTTTCTTCCCGGACTTACCGTAGGCACCCGGGCCGAGGTATATGTGCCCGCCTTCGACAAGACCGTGGCCGTGCGTGTGACCCGCATAAAGGACGTGGGGTCGTTCGCCGCGTGGAAGGCCACCAAGGCCCTCGACAAATTTGACCTTAAGACATTCGAGGTACAGGCATATCCCGTCGACCCGTCGGAACTGACCGGCCTGCGCGGGGGGATGACAGCCGTGCTAAACCACTGACACAACCGACGCAACCGTGACAATGACCGTATTCCAACGAATAAAAACCATCTTCT
The DNA here is from genome assembly GCA_900555165.1 of uncultured Porphyromonadaceae bacterium. Taxonomy (GTDB): domain Bacteria; phylum Bacteroidota; class Bacteroidia; order Bacteroidales; family Muribaculaceae; genus UBA7173. The sequence goes on from USKE01000158.1 coordinate 1,636, forward strand.
CCCGTGAGCTCGAGGAATACTCGCGGCGCCCGCTGTTCATGTTCTGCATGGTGGTGGCGCCGGTGCTCTGCGTGGTGTTCTTCACCTCGCTGATGAAGAGCGGCCTGCCCACACAGCTCCCCGCCGGAATTGTCGATGAGGACAACACCGCCATCTCGCGCACGATCACCCGCACAATCGACGCACTCGAGGATACCGACATCAGCCACGCCTACCCCTCGTTCAGCGAGGCCCGCGCCGCCATGCAGAGGGGCGAGATCTTCGCATTCTTCCATATTCCGACCGGAACCACCGAAGACGCCATATCAAACCGCCAGCCGCGCATATCGTTCTACACCAACGAGGCCTACCTTGTGCCCGGCTCACTGCTGATGAAAGACCTGCGCACGGCATCTGAGCTCTCGGGCCTGGCGCTGACACGCGAGAACCTCTATGCCCGCGGCGCCACCGAAGAGGGCGCCATGGGCATCATACAGCCCATCTACATCGAGACCCACCCGCTGGGCAATCCCACGCTCGATTACGGCGTGTATCTCAACAACATACTCGTGCCGGGCATATTCATACTGCTGATCATGCTCTCGACAACCTACACCATCGGCATCGAATGGAAGACCGGCAGGCAGAAACAGCTCTATGCCCTGGGGGGAAACTCCTCGACCATAGCCCTGGCCGGAAAACTGCTGCCCCAGACGATACTGTTCACACTGCTGTTCGTGTTCTGCGACGTGTACTTCTACCGCATCATGGGTTATCCGTGCCGGAGCGGCCTTTGGCCGATGGCGTTGCTGGGATTCCTGACCGTTCTGGCGTCGCAGGCGTTCGGCGTCTTCCTGTTCGGCCTGTTCATCGGGCAGATGCGTGTGTCGATGTGCCTGTGCTCGCTGTGGGGCATCCTGTCGTTCTCGCTGGCCGGATTCACCTATCCGGTCACGGCGATGGCGCCTCTCCTGCGGCATCTGGCGTGGCTGTTCCCGCTCAGGCACTATTACCTGATTTACGTCAACCAGGCCCTCAACGGCTATGACCTGATGCTTGTATGGCCTTCGGTTGCGGCTCTGTTATGTTTCATGCTGCTGCCGATGGCAGTGCTGCCGCGTTACCGCTCGGCATTCCTGAAATACAAATACCAACCGTGATAAGTAACTGGTCGAAATTATTTTAATGTTTGTTCGAGGAAAATCTTCTGAAAATTTTGCCGAAGAAACATTGAAATAATCTCACTGGTAACTATAAAATACTTTTGAACAGTTACTTAAGATGAAATCATTTCTCAATATATTACAGATATGGATCAGCGAAGTGGGCGCCCAGTGCCGCGACAAAGGGATACTTACCTTCATACTGCTGGTACCGCTGGCCTACCCGCTGCTATATGCGTATGTCTACACGAACGAGACGGTGCGTGAGGTTCCGGTCGTGACCGTCGACGGCAACGACTCCCCTCTTAGCCGTGAACTCATACGCAAGCTCGACGCGTCGCCTGACGTCAAGGTAGTGGCCCGGTGCAAGTCGATGGACGAGGCACAGGAGGCCGTAAAGCATGGCCGCGCTTACGGCATCGTGCAGGTACCCGCCGAGTTCGCCTCGCGGCTTGCCCGGGGCGAACAGGTGCCGCTGGGGGTCTACTGCGACATGTCGAGCATGCTTTACTACAAGGCCATACTGCTTACGGCCACCAACGTCTCGCTCGAGGTGAACAAGCACATCAAGGTGCGCGGGCACATCCCCGGCACCACAGACCGGCAGGAGGAGATCAGCCGCATGCCCATCGAATACGATTATGTGCCGCTGTATAACCCCCAGAGCGGATTCGCGGCCTTCCTGATTCCGCCGGTGCTGATGCTCATCATACAGCAGACGATACTGCTCGGCATAGGGATGTCTACCGGCAACACGCGCGAGCTGTACCGCGGCAGTGTGGTGCCGCTGCGCCCCTGTTACCGGAATCCGGTGCACATCGTCATCGGCAAGTCCCTCCCCTATCTGATGCTCTACATAGTGCTGGGGGTGTACATGTTCACCGTCGTGACCGATATGTTCACCCTGCCGCGGCTTGGCCACTACGCCACATTCCTGGCGTTTCTGGTGCCATACATACTGGCGTGTGTGTTCCTGGCCATGGTGCTGTCGGCGTTCATCTACAGGCGTGAGGATTCGATACTTCTGCTGGTATTCCTGTCGGTGCCACTGCTGTTCCTCTCGGGCGTGTCATGGCCCGCACACTCCATGCCCGCGTTCTGGCACTATGTGTCATACCTGTTCCCGTCGACATTCGGCATGAACGGCTACGTGCGCATCACCTCGATGGGAGCCTCCCTGGCCGACATACGCACCGAATGGCTGGCGCTCTGGATCCAGGCCGGCATCTACTTCCTGATGGCATGCCTGTTCTACAGACGCCACATGGTACGTTTCGCCCGACGCAACGCCCGCATACTCTCACCTGCCCGATGACCCATGCACACCCGATTCGCAATCACCATACTTGTAGCCCTGGCGTTCGCCACGCCGCGACTTGCGGCCAATGACGCCATAGCCGAGACGGCAGCCGCCGCACCCGGTTCCTGCAACATCTACAGCATGCCTTACTCCACGACAGCAAGCTGCCCCGACTGGCACCGCCTGTGGATCAACACAGCCACACTGAGCGGCGCCTTCGTGGGCACACTGCTGGTGCTGGAGTGCCTGCCCGAAGACGCCACCGCCTGGAACCGCGCCGAACTGCAGGATGTGCCCCTTTTCAAACGCTGGCACAACCATGTAATAAAACGTGGCCCCGAATGGGACCACGACAAATTCTATTTCAACTATATTCTGCACCCATATGCCGGAGCGGCCTACTACATGGCCGCCCGCTCATGCGGGTTCAACCTGTGGCAGTCACTGCTTTACAGCACCTGTGTCTCGACCGTGGGATGGGAATTCGGCATCGAGGCGTTTATGGAACGCCCCTCGATACAGGACATCTTCGTCACGCCGCTTGCCGGCTGCATAGTCGGCGAAGGGTTCTACCGGCTCAAGCGCCGCATTGTCGAGAACGGATACACGCTCGGCGGCTCGCCGGTACTTGGCAACATCGTGGCGTTTCTTGCCGATCCCGTCAACGAGACAGTGGGGCTGTTCGCCGGCAATCCGTGCCGGCGCATGGCACGTGAGCAGTCAGGCCGGACAACGCTTACATCATCTGTCATGCCCGACCCGCGTTGCGGCGGACGTCCCACATTCTCGGTGCGCCTCGTCTTCTGACCTCAGACACATTTTACAGGAATGAAGATGTGTCAAAAATCACAGTCAAGCCATATTGACGCATAAACATCGTCATCTCATTGTAAAGTCGCTACACAATGCTATTAACTTAACAGACGTGGGCGTCTGGAGGACGCCGATTTACACAAACCAGACTCCCGACACCATAAGAGCCGGCTGTTCAGGAGACAGTCATATGTAAATCGGCGTCCTCCAGACGCCCTGATTGTGATGGTATCCCTTTCCGTGCACGCCTTCGCCCTGCGGGCTGCGGCGTACACGGTTATGAAGAAATCGGCGTCCTTCAGACGCCACTGCGCCTTAAGTTAACAGCATTGGGTCGCAACATGTAGCGCCC
>USKE01000159.1 GCA_900555165.1 uncultured Porphyromonadaceae bacterium
TGTTGTCTACCAGAATCAGACCGCCGTTGACCGCCAGGCCGAGGAAACGGAACTGTACGGTCTGTCCGGCATAATCGTCGAGGGGATAGGTCAGTCGGTTCCAGGCATTCTGTTTTGCGAGGCTTTCAAGAGCGAAGTTTGCGAGGGGCTGCCATTCGTTGTTCACGCAGATCTGCACCTCGAAAATGTCGAGCACGGCGCCTGCGGCCTGCGACGACGGGTTGAAGAGGTAGAACGAAAGCGCGGGGTTCTGTACGCCGGCAAGCGATACCTTGCCGAGAGTGAGGATGGCGCCGTCTTCATTGTTTTCGGTCACAAGGCCAGAGAAACCGTTGTCGCCGTCCTGCGCTCTGACGCCAAGACGTTCCTCGTCTGTATGTCCGGTCCACCCGGTCTCTATGCCCTCTATCTTGTTGTCTGTGATGGTTGCAGCCTCGCCGTTGGCGAATGATTCGGCGTAAGGTGCGGCATAGGGTTGCCCGATGGCTTTGAGGTCGGTGCGGGTGTCATGAAGTGTGCCGTTTTCGGTGTATGAGTAGACGCCCCACTGCTTGAACTGCTGGGGCTCGCCGGCGGGTACAGCCTGGTAGGTGTAGCTTGTGCCCTTTATGCCCGACTTGATTACTGTCTGGGAGTAGATGCCGTTGCGCTCGACCACCTCGTAGGTAATGAGGGCCGTGTTGATGGGGTTGCCGTCAATGTCGGTTGTCGGTACCTCCCATGTCAGAGTCACCTGACCCGGTTTCGAGGAGCTTTCGGTTACTGTCACCGAGGGTACCGGAGCCGGGGTGTTCACACCCACAAAGACGGTTGTGAATGCCTCGCGGCCACGGCCGTCGGCAGTATATGCCACAGCCTTGTACTGCGTGAGGCCGCGCGAGGCGCCGTTGTCGGTATATGTCACTGTGGCACCGGGAGCGGGGTTCTCAACGGTGTGGATGACGTCGTCGCCGCGGAGAATCTCTATTTTCGAGAGCGCCGTGAGGGTGTTTCCGGCCATATCCAGGAGCGGAGCCTTGAAGGTTATCACGGCCGAGTTGGAACCCATCGGGTCGGGGGTGACGGTGAAACCGGTGGGCTCGGCGGGAACCGACAGGCTCTTCTCCGATACCTCGATGTTGTCGAGGAAAAGGCCGTCCTGGTCCGCGTCTGAAATGCCGTGGAAACCTATGTAGTACACACCGTCGGCCGCCGGTGTGATGGCGCACTCGAAGTGTACCGGCTCATCTTCTTTGTTTGTGAGCACTGTGGGTTCAAGCACGGTCACGTTGAGGGCCGATGCCTCGGGGGCGTTGCCGTATTTCACCTCGATACGTTCGGGGAAATAGTTGCCCTGATGTGCCCAGGCGTCGAATTTCACAACGTATGCTTTGTTGGCCGACATCTGTATGCCCGGGAGCACCAGCCAGTCGTCAGAAGGGTTGGTCTGTTCGTACTGGAGCCACGCATGGCCGTCCTTGAGTACCCACTCCCGGTTGTCGTTGTTGGCGTTAATGACAGTCAGGCCGTCAAGGGCGTCGGGAGCGCTGAAATCCTGCGTGTACGGCAGGGCGACTCCGGTCGCGAACGCCATCCCGGTCGCCATGGCCGCTGCGGTCAGAAATGTGAATAATTTAGTCATGTGATATGAATTGGGTGTGTAAAGAATTGGCATCGGTGTATATGCAATCAGGTCTATGCAAAGCTACGCATTTTTACACTGTAAATCAAAAATATGTGCGTTTTTCGTCTTTTATGCCATTTTCGGAACCGCAGAGAACCATGAGGGTTATTGGAGGAGGTCGCGCCAGATGTCGAGGGCCGCGGTGATGGCGGCGGGGGAAACGGGCTGTTTCACGAGGGGTTCCCCTACCCTGCCGAGTAGTGTGAAACTGATGTCGGCGCAGGTATCGTTCTTCTTGTCATGGCGCATGAAACCCAAAAGTGCCTCATAGTCGTCGCAGGTTACGGCGGGGGCGCCGTAATTCTCCCTGACCTAAGCGGCCGGGCGGAAGGGGGGCGCGGTATCCATGCCGGCCTGCATGTGCGACAGCACGAGTGCCGCCACCAGTCCCCGGGCCACGGCATAGCCGTGCGACAGCTCCGCGCCCTGGCTCATTGCCAGCGACTCGAAGGCGTGTGCGAATGTATGGCCCAGGTTCAGGGCGTGCCGCACGCCGGTGTCGAGGGGGTCGGCGGCCACGAAACGCTGTTTCACGGCCACGCTTTCGCGTATCAGGCCGAGCAGGGTGTCGGCGTCGTGGCTGTCGGGCGTTGATGCCGTGAGGCGCCCGAACATCGCCTCAGAGTCAAGCAGGGCGTGTTTTATCATCTCGGCATAGCCCGAGAGGAGTTCGTGGTGTGGCAGCGTGTCGAAAAAGCATGTCGACACAATCACGCTTTCGGGTGTGCCGAAGACGCCGATCTCGTTCTTCAGGCCGCCGAAGTTTATGCCGGTCTTTCCACCTGACGAGGCGTCGACGGCCGACAGCAGTGTGGTGGGGATGTTCACGAACGCCATGCCGCGCTTGAACGTCGACGCGGCGAATCCACCCATGTCGGTGACGATTCCGCCCCCCACGTTCACCAGCAGTGACTTGCGCGTGGCGCCGAGTGTGCCGAGCCGCGACCATACGGCCGATAGCGAGTCGAGCGACTTGCACGCCTCCCCTGCCCCGACGGTTATCAGCGGCGCCTGTGCGGCGGCAGCCGAGGTCTCGCGCAGCCGTGGCACGACACAGCGCGCGGTGTTGGTGTCGGCGAGCATTACCACCGATGCCGGATACAGGTCGGCCACGACCCGGTCGAGTGTCTCCCCTACTCTGTTTGTGAAGATTATGTCAGCCATGGTTTTCAAGCAGGATGGGCAACATGTCGGCGAACGCCTCCATGGATGGCGCGATGAGGTCGGCGCCGGCCTCGGCCATCTTTTCGGCCGGTATGGGGCCTGTGGTCACGGCTACGGTGAATGCCCCCGAGTCGTGCCCTGCACGCACACCCATCGGCGCGTTCTCTATGACCATGGCCTCGTGCGCGGCCACGCCGGCCAGCTCCATGCCGCGCAGATAAGGCTCGGGGTGCGGCTTGCCGCGGTTGACATCGTTGGCGGTTATGCGCATGCCGTGGCGGAAAGCGCCGGGGAAGTCGGCGCGTATGCGGTCGATCACCGAATGTTGCGCCGAGCCGGTGACCAGCACGCGCTCCACGCCGCGGTCTTTGAGCGTGGCGAGCATACGCGCGGCGCCCGGCATGGGCGATACGCGCGGCAGTTCGTTGAAATACTGTGTCTTGCGCCGGTAAAGGGTGACTTTTTCGTCATCGGTGGCGGGGCGCCCCCAGGCCCGGCGGATAATCAGGTCGATGGTCTCGGCGCCGGTCATCCCTTCGTAGAGGAAAAATTCGTCGTAGACGCATGGTATGCCGAGTTCCGACACCATGCGCTGCCATGCGCGTGCGTGCGAGGGCATGGAGTCGTATAGGGTGCCGTCCATGTCGATCAGGGCGGCGCGTGGCGTGAATTCCGTGGCGCCGGTGCGCGCCATCCAGGTGTCCAGGGCGCGGTGTATCTGTTCTTCGGGGGTCATTCTTTGCTGTTTTCGATATTTTTGTCAAGCGAGGCGCGCAGACGGTATAGCGTCTCTTTTGTCATGCCCAGATATGAGGCTATCTGTGTGAGCGTGGCGCAGCTGGTGAGGCGCGGATGCATCTTTATTGCCCACAGATAGCGGTCGCGGGCGTTGCAGGTGAGCGCCACCGAGAGGAAATCCTCAAGATAGCGCGTGTGCTGTATCAGGGCCGAGTTTATGAAGAGCAGTGAATCGCTCTCGGAGATGCGGGCCGACGACTGCAGCTCGTCGCGCACATGCGCCCCGGGCACCACGATGATTGTCGAGGGTTCGAGGAACTCGATGGTGATGGTGTCGCCGTGGCGTTCGGCCATCGAGGGGGGCACGATGAGAAACTGGTCGTCGAAGGCAAAGCTCACGGTGTATTCGCGTCCGCGCTGTGTATAGAATATCCGCGCGGCGCCATGCTTTATGTAGCAGGCAAAGGTTGCGAGCGACGGCCCCTGTATGGTGTGTCCGCGGCGCGGGTGCTCCTCTTTCATCATGTCGAGGAGGCGCGACTCGGTCTCGGGAGTCATCGATGCGAATGATTTTATGTGGTCTATCGGGTGCATGTCAGTCGTTGAGCACTATTACTTTGGGTGAGGTGACCGTGACGGTGTATGGGATGGCTGCCACGCGCGGAGGGCGCCCCGTGGTGGAGTAGAACGAGCGCTGTGTGTCCCACGTCGGGAAGTCGACGCGGCGTGTCTCGCCGGGTGGTATGGGGGCTGCGGCGCGCACCACGCGGCGGTGCAGCTGGCGCCCGGCGTTGTCGAAGTATGTCACGGTGAATTCCAGGCTCTGTATGGGTCTGTGGCCGCGGTTGGTGACGAACAGTGTCTCGCGCGACGCGCGCAGGGTCTTCTCGTAGCCGCTGAACCGTGCCGTGGAATCGGCCTGCGCGCCGGTGAGGGTGTCGGCCGGTTCGGGGGTCGGTACGGCTGTCTGCGGCGTCCGGCGCAGATGCCGGCGCGTGGTGTGCTGTGCCGCGGCGCCCAGGGTGGCCGCAAGCAGGCAGATGACAGCTGTATGTCGTGTTATGGCGTTCAAAATCAGACGGGTGCGTTCAGAGGTAGACAGGGAAGGGCGGGGGAGTTGTGGCGCTCGGCGGCCAGACGCGGATGAACCCGTCAAGGTCTGCCTCGCGTTCGCGTCGTTCGGTTATGCCCCAGCGCCCCAGATAGGGTATGGCCAGGCGGGGGCGCACCTTCAGGCCCGTGCGGGCCGATGAGAGGGTGAGGTGGCTGTCGTCGGCCAGGGTGAGGGTGAAGGGTTTCATAGCGGGGGTGCCCCGGGTGATGTCGCCGGTGCTGATGCGTGCGCGGGCGTGGTTGAGGCACAGCACATCGCCGTTGATGGAGTTGCATTGCAGCACAAAGCGGGCAATATCCTGCTCTGCATCAATGGTCACCTCGGCGACAGTGGCGCGCAAGGCAGCATCGCTCTGGCCGGGGAAGCTGATCTCCACCGCCGTGCGCAGGGGCTTACCGTCCGCGCCCAGCAGCTTTTCGGCCTGCTTTGCGGAGCACACCCCGGCGTACTGCCAGCTGAACCCGGCCACCAGCTTGCCTACGCAGCCATCCAGCGGCATCTCGGGGTCAGAGTCCAGATAGGCTTTAAGCTGCTCCGGGCTCTGCGCC
>USKE01000160.1 GCA_900555165.1 uncultured Porphyromonadaceae bacterium
TACCAGGCCCACAACCCAATATCATACAAGCCGGGCGGCTACATCAACGGCGCGGGCCACGGCAGTACCGTCGAGGGCCCCGGGGGACTGTTCTGGCACTTCGGCTCGATGGCACTCCCCATCAACGTGAACTGGGAACGGCGCCTGTGCATGTTCCCCACCTACTTCGATGCCGACGGCATAATGCACTGCGACACCCGTTTCGGCGACTATCCGCGCTATGCCCCCGCCACGCCCGGCAAGAAGGGTGAGTTCCGCGGCTGGATGCTCCTGTCATATAACCGACCTGTGACCGCCTCGTCGTCGGCCGAGGGGCACGAGGCCACAGGCATCACCGACGAGAACAGCAAGACATTCTGGCTCGCCGGCGCCAACAACGCCGACCAGTGGGCCGAGATAGACCTCGGCGCACCGGCCACAGTGAATGCCATACAGGTGAACTACAACGACTACAAGAGCGACATGTATGGCCGCTACGATGGACTGCCCCACCGATACACCATCAACGGCTCACTCGACGGCCGCGAATGGTTCCCGCTTGTCGACCGCTCGAAAAGCTACAAGGACGCCCCGCACGATTATGTCGAGCTTGAGACGCCCCGCCGCGCCCGCTATATCCGGTACGACAACATCGAGGTGCCCACGCCGTCGCTGTCACTTTCGGCCATAAGGGTCTTCGGCCTCGGCGAGGGCAAGGCGCCCGCGATGGTAAAAGGATTCGAATCACGCCGTCACGACGACCGCCGCGACATCACGCTCACCTGGCAGCCGGTAAAGGGCGCACAGGGCTACAACATCCTCTGGGGAATCGCCCCCGACAAGCTCTACAGCTCGTGGATGGTCTACGGCAACGACTGCCGTCACCTGATGAAGTGCCTCACCACCGACCAAAAATACTATTTCGCCATCGAGGCCTTCAATGAAAACGGCGTCTCGCGCCTGACCCCGGTCACCGAAGTTCAGTGACAGGGGCACCCCTACCCTCCCATAACTCCCATGACTCCCATGACTCCCATGACTCCCATGACTCCCATTCAGCAAACTGGGAATTATGGGAGTCATGGGAGTCATGGGAATTATGGGAGTTATGGGAAAGTCAGACCCGTCTGACTTGTCGGACAGGTCTGACAGAAGTTACCAGTAGTGATTGCTGTCAGAAGAAGCGGGCGGCCAGATAGCCGGCATATAGCAGAAAAAGGCCGGCCACAAGGGTAGCGGCGGCATAGGTAATGGCCACTGCCGGTGCCGGATGCGTGAACAGCACGTAATTCTCGTTGACGAAAGTAGAGAATGTGGTGAATCCGCCGCAGAAACCCACTGTCAGAAACAGTTTCAACGGCGCGCTGAGCTGAAAACCACGGTCAAGCATGCCATAAAGGAACCCGAGTACCAGGCACCCGGCAAGATTCACGGCAAACGTGCCCCATGGGAACAGGCCACCGGCACGGGTCTGCACCGCCACGCTCAGAAGATAGCGGGCCATGCCGCCCAGACAGCTGCCGGCGCCGACAATCAGCACATCCACGGGATTCAAGAGCCGATAAGATTAAAGAATTCGGTGCGCAGAGCCGGATCAGTGGCAAACGCACCGGTGTATTCGTAAGTGTGCGTGACAGCACGCTGTTTCTCCACCCCGCGCATCTGCATGCACAGGTGGTTTGCGCGGCAGTTCACAATCACGCCGCAGGGGGCCAGGGTCTGCTGCAGCTGATTGCAGATCTCGGCGGTCATGCGCTCCTGCACCTGCAGTCGGCGCGCCACGGCATCGACAAGCCGGGCAAGCTTGCTCAGGCCGATCATCGAGCCTGAAGGGAGATAACCCACATCCACTGTGCCGAAAAACGGCAATATGTGGTGCTCGCAGAGCGAATAAAATTCTATATCCTTCACCACAACCATCTTCGACCCGGCATATTCAAAAATCGCCTGGTTGAGAATAGCTTCAGGATTCTGGCGATAACCGCCGGTAGCGTACCACATGGCCTTTGCGGCACGCATGGGTGTCTTTACCAACCCCTCTCGCGAGGGGTCTTCGCCCAGAAGTGAGATGATTTCGCGATAGTGGGCCGCAATGGCCTCGATGCGCGAGTTTTCGTCAGAAAAATCAGTCATGATTGTTCGTTTAGACAGCCTCAGCGGGCGTTTATGCGGTCGCGTACTATGCGCACGTCGCGCGAGAAACGCGGGAACGCCCGTTTGATTTCTGCGGCGGCTTTCTGCGCCTCCTGCTGTGTGCGGAAATCCCCTACCCTCAGACGCCAGTACGGCGATGAATAGCTGACGTAGGTGGAATACTGCGGAAATGAGCGACCCACGATGCGCTCGCGGTTGCGGGCCTCGCTCTTGCCGGTGCGCACATTCTGGTCGGTATATATCTGCACGCGGTAGCCAACGACCTTGCCGCGCGACATCTGCACGGGGCGGTCGGTATCTTTGTCGGCCTCACTCTCAGTTTCGGCGCTCTCAGACTGCTCGCCGCTTTCGGCGGATTCTGAATGGAGAGCGCGATTCTCAAGACGACGTTCCAGAGCCGCGGGAATATCGACTGTTACGGTGGCACCCTCGCGGCCGAGGGCCGTGACTATGTCACCTCCGGCAACCGCGGCGGTCACTGCCGCGCTGTCGGCAACCGACGCGGCAACGGCCGCAACCGCCTCCTGCGCCTTTACAGGCATCAGGGCGACGATTGCGGCTACCGCTGTCAGTATGAATCTGCGTATTGTCAAAACGACGTTGTGTTTGCTTGTCAGAATGCTGTTACAATGCCCATGAACGAGGCAGCGTCCAGAGCGGCACCACCGATCAGGCCACCGTCAACATCGGGTTTTGCGAACAGTTCTTTGGCGTTCGAGGGCTTGCACGAACCACCGTAGAGAATCGAAGTGTTGTCAGCAACCTCTTTGCCATATTTCTTCTCGATTACCGAGCGGATGTGTGCGTGCATCTCCTGAGCCTGGTCGGCAGTGGCGGTCTTGCCGGTGCCGATAGCCCATACCGGCTCGTAAGCCAGGATGAGTTTCGAGAAGTCCTCGGCCGAAAGATCGAAGAGAGCCTCCTCGATCTGTTTTGTAACCACGTCGAGGAACGAGCCGTCCTCACGCTGCTCCAGCACCTCGCCGATGCAGAAAATCGGGGTCAGGTTCTCGGCCAGAGCCAGGTTCACTTTCTCTTTCAGAATCTCTGAGGTCTCGCCATAATACTGACGGCGCTCAGAGTGCCCGAGGATAACGTATGTAGCGCCGGTCGAGGCAACCATCGGGGCCGAAACCTCACCGGTGTATGCGCCTTTGAGCTTGTCGGCGCAGTTCTCGGCGCCGAGGCCGAGGAGATTCTTGTCGATAGCGGCGGCAACGGGTGCCAGGTGTGTGAAGGGCACGCAGATCACCACGTCGCATTTCACGTCAGAGGCGTTTTTCAGAGCCTCGTTCACATCTTTTGCCAGACCTACGCCCTCGCCGAGGGTGGTGTTCATCTTCCAGTTGCCGGCTACGATATTCTTTCTCATTATTTTAGCTTTTATAGTTGTTTTGTTGTTTTGGAGTCACAAAGTTACGGCTTTTCGCGCTGATTTCAAAACACCGCGCGCATTGTTTTGCGCGTGTTCGCGCGTCATTCCAGCGTGATGGTGGCGAAAGCCTCCGGGCGGTGGAAATCGGGCTCAGGCGAATCAATCGGCGCCCAGCTCAGATAATGCGGCTGTGACGTGTCGGTTGCGCACTTGTTGAAATTGCCTGCCACCCTCACCGGGGCGCCATCGTATCTTATGCCCACCAGGTCAAGCGGAATCGCCACGGTCACACTCCAGATAAACGACCCCTCGACCTCGCGGAACGGCCGCGTGCCCACCGAGGCATACCGCTGTATGCGAGCCAGCTCGTCGGTGCCGAGCACGCGCGCCGTTCCGTCAGAGCGGTGTGCGGTGGCCCTTACGGTGCCGATGCAGTTTATGCCGATCGACACATAGTCGGCCGGACTCGCCGGGTCGGCAGCCACATAAAATTCCACGCACGAGTCGCGGCTCACCTGGCTGTTGTCAGTGTAATTCTCGGCCCTGAGGTAGTTGCACCTCACCAGAAACTCCAGATAAATGGCGGTTGAGGTGTGGGCGGCGCTGACAACCGTCAGCGGGCGGTAGGGAAACTGTTCCGGCCAGTTGAGCGAGTCAACCGACAGGCGCACGCCGTGCTCCTCGAGCGCCGAGGGCACTTCACTTATGGGCAATGTGTCAAGTACGGGGGCGTCAGGGAGCGAGATTACCGGTTTCTGTCTGTTTTGGCGCATCGGCGGTTATGGTTGTGACCGTCTGGTCGTTGTCTAAATCAATATATCCTCTGATTCCTTTGTAGAGCCCCACGGCCGCCATGGTCATGAGAATGCAGCCGATGATGCGGTTCATCAGCCACATGGCCTTCACGTTGAAACGGTTGCGCACCTTGCTTATCACGAACGTGATGAGCCACCACCACGCCATGGCACCGGCGAAGATGGAGATGTAGCCCAGTATGTAGTGGTAATACCTGAACTCGGGCAGCAGAAAATTGAAACGTGCGAACAGACCTATTATGAAGAACAGAATCAGCGGGTTGGCGAATGTGAAGAGGAAACCGGTGGCGAAATCGCTCCAGTAGTTGTTGGGCGCCGTGTCGGTGGGCTTGATGGCCAGCGACGGACTCTTGCGGAACAGATATATGCCGAACCCGATCAGCACCACCGACCCCAGAATCTGCAGCAACAGCTCGTTGGCGGTGATGAAATCAGTGACGAACGACAGTCCCAGGCCCGTCAGCAACGAGTACGTCAGGTCGGAAAGCGCGGCACCAAGGCCGGTGAAAAAGGCCGCCCAGCGCCCCTTGTTCAAGGTGCGCTGTATCACAAGCATGCCGATCGGCCCCATCGGCGCCGACACGAACACGCCGATAAGCAGTCCGCTTGTAAGTATATGTATCAGCGACTCTACCATCCGGCTCGGTAAACGGTACTATATGGAATCAACACCCCGCAGGGGGATATGCCGCATACCGGGCACAAATTTAGCAAAAATTTGGTTTGGCTGTACCTCCCCGCTACACAAACTTGCCCCCTGCGGCACGGCTCTTTCATTTAAGATAAAATAAAGCGTATATTTCCCCTTACCCGGTTCA
>USKE01000161.1 GCA_900555165.1 uncultured Porphyromonadaceae bacterium
CCATGCCGGAGCTCAGTGCCGCGCAGATGACGGTACACAGGCCGTCGTGGCGGCTGAAATCCACGCTCTGGTCACCGGCCCACAGCAGGGTGCAGTATTTCTGGCTGCCCGTGCCGCCGGCCCGCATGAAGTAGACCACCTGCCCCAGCTTGCCGCTCTCTTTGACGGCGTCGTAGTTACATTTTGCCCACAGCACCGGCCAGTGGTTGTGCTCGATCATCGGGCTGACGCCGTTTGCCAGCACCAGATCGTCGGTGGGGAGATACTCGCCAAAGTCTGCCATCCAGCCGTCGATGCCAATGTCCAGCGTGTACTTTTTGATGACCTCATCCTTGAACCAGTTGTAGGCCTCGGGGTTGGTGAAATCCACCACGCCGCAGTAGAACTCGCCAAAGTCCACCAGGTAATCGGAACCATCCGCCTTTTTGGCGAAGACGCCCCGCTTTTTGCCCTCGGCGTAGAGCTCGCCATCGTTGACGAGGTAGGGGTTGACGTAGCCCAGGAACTTGATGCCCCGGGCGTGGAGCTCTTCAATGTGTTTGGGCAGGTCGGGGTACATTTCCTTGTGGAAATGCCAGTCCCACTGCAGGCGCTTGCCAAAGCTCGTCACCCGCTTGCCGCACCAGTCCTGGCACCACAGGCCGGAGACCTTGATGCCGTGCTCCAGGCAGGGGCAGTAAGCGATGACGATGGCCGGGCCGGGATAGGACTCTGCCTCCCGGATGGCCTTCAGGGTCTGGGCTTGGTCGTAGCCCATGGCCACCTGGGCCACGTAGATGTAGCCGTAGGTGGTGGCCATGAGACCGAGGTCTTTCTTGCGCACGCGTTTGCCGGCAGCGGCAAATTTGGCGATGGCACCGATCGGGGTGGCCTTCGAGGCCTGGCCGCCGGTGTTCGAGTATACCTCGGTGTCGAGCACCATGATGTTGACGTTCTTGCCCGATGCGAGCACGTGGTCGAGACCGCCGTAACCGATGTCGTATGCGGCGCCGTCACCGGCGATGATCCACTGCGAACGCTTCACGATGTAAGCCTTGAGGTCGACGATGGCCTTGCAGATGTCGCAGCCGCAGGCCTCGCAGAGCGGCAGGATAGCCTCGTAGACTTCGCGGGTGGCCACGGCGTCGTTGCGGTTCTCAAGCCATTTCCTGGCCTGCTCCTTGATTTCGGCACAGCACTTGTCGCATTCGATGGCCTTGGCCATGAGGTCGGCGACGCGGGCGGTGAGTTTCTCGTCGGCGATCGACATGCCGAGACCGAACTCCGCGAAGTCTTCGAACAGCGAGTTTGCCCAGGCGGGGCCGTGGCCGCGGAAGTTGGTGGTGTAGGGTGTCGAGGGCACCGAACCCGAGTAGATTGACGAACAGCCGGTTGCGTTGGCCACCATCTGGTGGTCACCGAAGAGCTGCGAGATCAGTTTCACATAGGGTGTCTCGCCGCAGCCCGAGCATGCGCCCGAGAACTCGAAGAGCGGAGTGGCGAACTGCGAGTTCTTGACGTTTGCCTTGGTGTCGATGAGTTCCTGTTTCGAGGCTACGGCGCTGACGCAGTAGTCCCAGTCTTTCTGCACGTCGAGCTGGGTCTCGAGGGGTTTCATCTCGAGAGCCTTCACGCCCTTCTTGCCGGGGCAGACGTCAACGCAGTTGCCGCAGCCGAGGCAGTCGAGCACGTCGACGGCCTGGATGAAACGCATGCCGGCGAACTGCTTGCCGATTGCGGGGAGTGTCTTTTCCTCGGCCATGGGGGCGTTGGCCATCTCGCTGGCGTCGAGCACGAACGGACGGATGGCGGCGTGGGGGCAGACGTATGCGCACTTGTTGCACTGGATGCAGTTCTCGGCGTTCCATTCGGGAACGAAGGCTGCCACACCGCGTTTCTCGTAGGCGGCGGTGCCGTTGGGCCAGTGGCCGTCGGCGATGTCGTGGAAGTCAGATACTTTGAGCAGGTTGCCGTTCTGGGCGTTGATGGGGCGCACCAGGCGTGTCACGAACTCGGGGTCGTGGTTCTCGGCCATGGTGTCGTCGGTCAGATTCTTCCATGCGGGGTCAACGTCGAGACGGTGGTATTCGCCGCCGCGGTCAACTGCCGCGAAGTTCTTGTCGACGATGTCCTGACCCTTCTTGCTGTATGACTTGACGATGAATTTCTTCATCTGCTCTACGGCCAGGTCGACGGGAATCACCTCGGTGATGCGGAAGAACGCGCTCTGCAGGATGGTGTTGGTGCGGTTGCCCAGACCGATCTCCTGCGCGATCTTCGTGGCGTTGATGTAGTAGACGGTGATGTTGTGGTCGGCGAAATATTTCTTAACCTTGTTCGGCAGATTCTTGGCCAGTTCCTCGCCCTCCCAGATGGTGTTGAGCAGGAATGTGCCGTTGTCGCGCAGACCGCGTGTCACGTCATACATGTGCAGGTATGCCTGCACGTGGCATGCCACGAAGTTGGGGGTGTTCACCAGATATGTAGAGCGGATGGGCACGTCGCCGAAACGCAGGTGCGAGCAGGTGAAACCGCCCGATTTCTTCGAGTCGTAGGCGAAGTATGCCTGGCAGTACTTGTCGGTGTTGTCGCCGATGATCTTCACCGAGTTCTTGTTGGCACCCACGGTGCCGTCGGCACCCAGGCCGAAGAACTTGGCCTCGAAGGTCGATTTGTCGCCCAGGGCGATCTCCTCGGGCAGGGGGAGCGAGGTGAAGGTCACGTCGTCTACGATGCCGATGGTGAACTGGTTCTTGGGCTCGGGGAGGGCCAGGTTCTCGAACACGCCGATGATCTGCGCCGGTGTGGTGTCTTTCGATGCCAGACCGTAGCGGCCGCCCACGATGAGCGGGGCGTTCTCCATGCCGTAGAACACATCCTTAACGTCGAGGTAAAGGGGCTCGCCGTTGGCGCCGGGCTCTTTGGTGCGGTCAAGCACGGCGATGCGCTTGGCTGTCTTGGGCACTGCGGCCAGGAAGTGCTTGGCCGAGAAGGGGCGGTAGAGGTGAACTGCCACCAGACCGACTTTCTCGCCTTTCTCCATCAGGAAGTCGATGGCCTCCTGTGCGGCCTGTGTCACCGAGCCCATGGCGATGATGACGCGCTCGGCCTCGGGGTGACCGTAGTAGTTGAAGAGCTTGTATTCGCGGCCGGTGATTTCGGAGATTTTGGCCATGTACTCCTCGACAACGGCGGGAACGGCCTCGTATGCTGTGTTGCAGGCCTCGCGGTGCTGGAAGAAGACGTCGTCGTTCTCGGCCAGGCCGCGCGACACGGGTGCCTGCGGGTTCAGGGCGCGGGCGCGGAAACGTGCCAGGGCCTCCTGGTCTACCAGCGGTGCGAGCTCGTCGGTCTCGAGCATCTCGATTTTCTGTATTTCGTGCGAGGTACGGAAACCGTCAAAGAAGTTCACGAAGGGGATCGACGATTTGATGGCCGAGAGGTGTGCCACACCGGCCAGGTCCATTACCTCCTGCACCGAACCTTCGGCCAGCATGGCAAAACCGGTCTGGCGGGTTGCCATCACATCCTGGTGGTCACCGAAGATGCTCAGCGTGTGTGATGCCAGCGTACGGGCCGATACATGGAACACGCCGGGCAGCTGCTCGCCGGCGATCTTGTACATGTTGGGGATCATCAGCAGCAGACCCTGCGATGCAGTGTAAGTGGTTGTCAGAGCGCCTGACATCAGTGAGCCGTGGACAGCGCCGGCGGCACCGCCCTCTGACTGCATTTCCTGGACCATTACGGTCTCGCCGAAAATGTTCTTGCGGCCTGCGGCAGCCCAGTCATCGACGTACTCGGCCATGGTCGAGGACGGGGTGATGGGGTAGATGGCGGCCACCTCGGTAAACATATACGAGATGTGTGCGGCTGCCTGGTTGCCGTCACAGGTCAGAAACTTTTTTTCCTTGCTCATAAGTTGACTTGTGAAAAGTATGTAGAATTATTGTAAGTCAATAAGCTGACTATCCCGGTCCTGTGACCGGAATTTGCCGCAAAGATAGCTATTTTCCCCGTAAAAACCGCGCTCCCGCCCCTAAATTATACAGGCTTAACACTGCTGTACTCCCGTTAACACACTGGCCGCCACGCATGGTGGCGCAAGGGCGGTCGGCTGTGATGGAGGCGGGGGCGTCAGTCGCGGGAGTCGGGGGCGGGCGAGGGGTTGAGGGAGAGGCGGATGAGTTCGAGGCGAGAGGCGCTTTTCTCGATGATCTCGAGGCGCAGGGGGCCCAGCTCGACGACCGAGCCGGCGTCGGGGATGGTGCCGGTTTCCTGGAGGATGTATCCGGCCAGGGTCTGGTATTCGTCTGACTCGGGGATGTCGAGGTGGTAGGTGTCGTTGAGGCGTTCTATCTCCATGCGGCCCGAGAATTCCCAGATGCCGGGGGCCACTTCACGCTCCACCAGGTCTGACGAGTCGTGCTCGTCTTCGATGTCGCCGAAAATCTCCTCCACAAGATCCTCGAGGGTCACCATGCCCGAGGTGCCGCCGAACTCGTCGACAATCACGGCGATCGAGCGTTTCTCGCTCAGCAGGCGGCGCATCATCTTGTTGGCCAGCAGTGTCTCTGGGGCGAAGATCACGGGCTTGATCTGCTCTTTCCAGTCGCGGTCGGGGGTGAAGAGCTCGCTCACGTGTATGTAGCCCACGGGGTTGTCGATGTCGTCGCGGAACACGAGGATTTTCGAGCGGCCCGACTCGGTGAAGAGCTGCGAGAGCTCTTCGCGGGTGGTGGTGTCGATGTTCACGGCCACGATCTCGTTTCGGGGCACCATGCAGTCGCGCAGGTGGATGGTGCTGAAATCAAGGGCGTTGTGGAATATCTTGACCTCGTTCTCGATTTCGGCGTGCTCTTCGGTCTGCTCGTCGATGCTTTGTTCGAGGTATTCATTCAGGTCGCCGAGCGAAATGAGTCCCATGCGGGCCTCTGACGAGTGGATGCCGCAGAGGCGCATCAGCATCCTCGACAGCCAGGTGGTGAACAGCGACACCGGGTAGAGCAGCATGTATATCAGCGCGGTGAAGGGCGCAACGAGCGAGATTGACCGGTTGGGGTTGATGCGGAACACGGTCTTGGGGAGGAACTCGCCGGTGATGAGGATGATGGCCGTGGAGATCAGCGTCTGCGCAATCAGCACCAGCCACTGGCTGG
>USKE01000162.1 GCA_900555165.1 uncultured Porphyromonadaceae bacterium
GGTGGCGCGGCAGGCGTAGACACCCGGCGCGGGCACAAGACGGCGCGCGTCGTCGGGGCGCACGTTTGCGGTGGGGAAACCTATCGTGCGGCCGATCCGGCGCCCGGTTTCCACATGTCCCGTAAGGGTGTAGGGACGCCCGAGCATAGCCGAGGCACCTGCCGCATCACCCTCGGCAAGAAGGGCGCGCACCGCCGACGAGCTTGCACCGGCGCACTCGGTGGCGAGGTGGATTTCCACCCCGGCCTCGCGCCCCAGGCGTGCGTAAGCCGCGAAGTCGCGCGGAGCGTCGTGGCCGAAACGGTTGTTGAACCCTAACAGGAGGGCGCGCACGCCATAGCGGTCACGCAGCAGGTCAAGGAAACCGGCCGACGTGAGGCGCAGCCCCTCGTCGAAGGGCATGACCTCTACCCTCGCCCCGGGCAACGCCTCGGCAATCAGCCGACGTTTCTCGTCGGCTGATGTGAGCAGGCGGGGCGCCCTTTCGGGGGCTATGACCTCAAGCGGATGGTTGGAAAATGTGATTACAAGCGGACGCAGCCCGGTTTCGGCGGCAAGCGCGCCCAACTGCCCGAGCAGGTGGCGGTGACCGGCATGCACGCCGTCAAACATCCCCACCACCGCCACACAGTGCCCGTTGTCGGTTGCGGAAGAGTGTGTCACGCGTCGACAAATTCGCTGGTTGCAGTCATGAAATCGTTGTCACCGGCGATATGGCGTGTGCGGAATCCCAGCGCTGCTGCAGCATCGCAGTTGGCCTGCGAGTCGTCGAAAAACACCGTCGTGGCGGGGTCGAGTCCGTAGCGCTCGCAGGCGATGCGGAAAATCTCGGGGTCGGGCTTGTAAGCGTGCACGTCGAACGAGGCCACACAGCCGTCGAAATAGTAGTCACGGTCATGGCCGTCCTTGCGGAACTCGTCGGCGATGCGCCCCCGCCACATTATGGGGTTCGTGTTCGAGAGCATGAAGACCCTGTGGCTTCGGCGCAACTGTTCGAGGCGCCTGAGCCGTTCAACGGGTATGCCTGTGAGGAACCGCATGAAAGCGGCGTCAAGCTCGGCGTCGGTGACCTCACGGTCGAAATAGCGGCGCATCTCGCGGCGGAACTCAGGGGCGCCGATGTCGCCGCGTTCAAGGGCCAGAAAGGGGCCTTTCTGTTCATAGTCGCCGAGGAACGACCCGGCATCGCGCATGCCCAGGGCTGCCAGGGCCTCTACGGCATTCTCGCGGCGGATATCCATGATCACACCGCCCAAGTCAAAAAGCAGGTCACAGGTTTTCATAATTGCGGTTTTGTGGGGAGGGCGTGTGGCGCGCAGGTGCGCTCAGAAAGAGCGGGCCACGACGTGGTCAAGCAGCCCAAGGAAGGCGCGGCGCGGTTCGGTATCGGCGGGGAAGGCGTCGCAGAGGGCTGTGGCGGCCTGGGTCTTGAGGCTGTCCATCACCGAACGGGCATATTCTATGCCGCCGTTGTCGACGGCAAAAGCGGTCAGGCGCGCTATCTCGTCGGCCGTAAGGGTCTCGGCCTTCACGAGTTCGGCCATGGCATCGCGGCCCGGTACGGCGGGGTCGGCGAGCACATGTATCAGCGGCAGGGTAATTTTCCCCTCGCGCAGGTCGTTGCCGGTGGGTTTCCCCACGGCCTCGTCAGCAAAATAATCGAAGATGTCGTCTCTGATCTGGAAACAGAGGCCCAACAGGCGCGCGTACTCGCGCAGGGCGCCCAGACGTGGGTCAGCCTCGTCAAGACCGGCCATGTATGCGCCGATCTCCACGCACGACACGAACAGCGAGGCCGTCTTGCGGTAGATGACCTCGAAATACGCCTCCTCGCCGGGATTGTTGTAACGTGCGTTGTAGATTTCGTCGAGCTCGCCGATAGAGAGCAGACGCCCCAGGCGCGAGATTGACTCGACGACGCGGATGTCGCCGGTGATACTGCTCTGCATCAGGGCGTTCGACAGGAAGAAATCGCCCACCAGCACAGCCAGATGGTTGTCCCACAGGCTGTTTATGGTCTCGGAACCGCGGCGCAGCCGCGTATCGTCGACCACATCGTCGTGAATAAGCGATGCATTATGCAGAAGCTCCACGGCGGCGGCACCATGCAGTGTCGACTCGTCGACACGTCCCAGCAATTTGCCGGCCAGGATTACCAATATGGGTCTGAGCTGTTTCCCCTTTTTCTGCATATAGGTGTCGATGACGCTGTTCATCAGCGCGTTGGGTGATGCCAGCGCGACCCTCATCAGCTCGTTGAGCTGCTGAAGTTCCGGTGTCAGCGATTGTCTGATAGACTGGAAAGGCGTCATCTGTCTGTATGGTGTCTGGGGGTTGCGGACACGCCGCAAACGCCCTAAGGGCTAATTTCGTGCAAAATTACACATTTTTTCATTATCCACCAACCCAAACCCGCACAAACGCAATAACGCTCCGTTTCGGCACTCATCCGTGGCGTGACAAGACAGTAGGCGCTGTGCCGTAACTGAGTTTTTACGGCACAGCGCTTATTATATCCTGGCGGCAGCGTCAGTCGAGCAGACGCAGTTGCAGCGGCGCGAGGGTGTCGCGGCTGTTGGGACCGACGGTGACGTGGAACAGACCTGGTTCGCACACGTAATCGAGATCATAGTTGTAGTAACTGAGTTCTTCGGCGGTGATGGAGAAACTTATCTGCCTGCTCTCACCGGCTTTAAGACTGATGCGGCTGAATCCTTTAAGCTCCTTTACGGGACGCGACGATGTGGCGGCAAGGTCGCGGATATAAAGCTGCACAACCTCGTCGGCATCGCGTGTGCCGGTGTTTGTGACCGTTACCGTGGCCGTGACACTGCCGTCGGGGGTCATTTCGTCGGCCGACAGGGCAAAGTCAGAGTATTCAAACGTGGTGTAGCTGAGCCCGTAGCCAAACGGGAAAAGCGGCGCGTTGGGAACGTCGATGTAGTTCGAGAGATAGCGTGTGAACGCGGGGTCGTTGTCGTCGGCCATGGGGCGCCCCGTGTTCAGGTGGTTGTAATAGATCGGTATCTGGCCCAGGGCACGGGGGAATGTCATGGTTGTTTTGCCTGACGGCGAAGTCTTGCCGAACACCACGTCGGTGATGGCACCCGCCATTTCCGAGCCGCCGAACCATACGTTCAGTATCGCGTCAAGGTTCTCGTTCTCCCAGGCAAGGATAGTGGGACGTCCGGCAAAATTGAGCATTACAATAGGTTTGCCGGTGGCTTTGAGCGCTTTCAGCAGGCGCTGCTGCAGGGGCTGCAACTCGATGCTGACCATACTGCCCGATTCGCCGCTGAAATCACCCGTCTCGCCGACTGCGGCCACGATGACATCGGCCCACCGGGCGGTCTCTACCGCCTGGTCGAGGAGTTCCCGGTCGGTGAGCGTTGTCGGGCACTCACGGTCGAAGGACGCCGTGACCGGTGCCATGCGTGGGTTGTCGGTGACACGCGACCCCATTGCATAACGCACATTATCCTTGCCTGCGATTTCGCCGAAAGCCTCGTAAATCGTGGGGTAACGGGTGCCGTCAGAGGCTACTGCCCATGTGCCCTCGAGGTTGGTATGGCTGTTGGCGTAGGGCCCCACCACTGCGATGCGCGTGCCGGGCTGCAGCGGCAGGATGCTGTTCTCGTTCTTAAGCAGAACGAAAGTCTCGGCAGCGATTTTACGGGCTTTGTCGCGTGATTCGCGGGTGAAGATGTCAGTGGCCGCACGCTTGGGGTCGATGCGCAGATATGGGTCTTTGAAGAGGCCGAGCTCATATTTCGCACGGAGCATGCGGCGGCATGCCGTGTCGATATCCTCCTCTGAAATCTTACCCTGACGGAGGGCCTGCTCAAGAGTTCCGGTAAATCCCTCGGCAATCATGTCGAGATCCACACCGGCGCGCAGCGCGCGCACCGAACACTCCTCGAGGTCACCAAGACCGTGGGCCTGCATCTCCATTATGGCGGTGTAGTCGGTGACGACGAAACCGTTGAAACCCCACTGGTCGCGGAGCACATCGGTCAGCAGCCACCGGTTGGCCGTGGCAGGCACGAAGTCGATTGTGTTGAACGACGACATGAAACTGCCTGCCCCGGCCTCTGCGCCGGCCTTATATGGCGGGAAATAGAAGTTGTACATCATCGGGCGGCTCATGTCGACGGTATTGTAATCGCGGCCGGCCTCTGACGCGCCGTAAAGCGCGAAGTGTTTCACGCATGCCATGATATTGTGCTTGTCGGCAAGGCTGCGGCCCTGATATCCGCGCACCCATGCTTTAGCCACGCGTGCGCCGAGATACGGGTCTTCACCGGCCCCTTCGGCCACACGCCCCCAGCGCGGGTCACGGCTGATGTCGACCATAGGGCTATACGTCCAGGCTATGCCGTCGGCCGACGCCTCGCGTGCCGACACCCGTGCAACCTCCTCTATGGCGGCGAGGTCCCATGAGCACGACAGAGCCAGAGGAATCGGGAAAATGGTCTTGTAACCGTGCACTACATCCAGGCCGAAAAGCAGGGGGATGCCCAGACGCGTTTTCTTAACGGCCAGATCCTGAAGTTCGCGGATTGATTCGACGCCGCGGGCGTTGATAATGGCGCCACATTCGCCTGAGATGATTTTCTGAGCGAAGTCAGTGGTTTGCCCCGATGCGCCGGTGGTTACGGCTCCGGAGTTAAGCAGATTGAGCTGACCGAGTTTTTCACGGAGGGTCATCCGCGACATAAGGTCGTCGATAAACCGGTTCATTTCAACCGAGTCTGAGCCTGCCACAGCGGCAAAAGAGCAAGACGCCGACATAAGCAACGCCGAGACCAAGACATGACGTATTTTCATTTCAATTTAAGGAAAGATTAATATCGTAAACAAGTGTGATGGCATAATGCCGGGACAGAGTGCGGCACATTGCATTGCAAAATTACAAAAAAACCTGAATCCCAAAACATGACCAACCAGGTTATGAAGGACCAGACGGCAGGGGGACAGTCAAGAACCAGGGGAACCAGCCCACTCTATACGCAAAAGCCCTGGCCTGGTTCATCTGGTTCGTCTGGTTCTTTAAGAGGCTGTTTAAAAATAAATGTTAAGCGTTCCGGCCGAAAATTTGAGACGGATTCAGAGTCTGAACGAAGGAGCATAGCGG
>USKE01000163.1 GCA_900555165.1 uncultured Porphyromonadaceae bacterium
CATCCTGGCCATCTCGGGCACCACGGCCGAGCGCCTCGACGCGCTCGACAAGCTGCTGGCCCCGTCGGAGATCGGCCGCAAGGGTGTGGAGGAACTGCGCGAGGTAATCGCCGGACTCGATGCCGTAGGCCTCGACGCCACCCTCGACCTCGATGTCTCGCTGGCCCGCGGCCTCAACTACTACACCGGCACCATCATCGAGGTGAAGGCCGCCGACGTGCAGATAGGTTCGATTACCGGTGGCGGCCGCTACGACAACCTCACCGGCGTGTTCGGCATGCCGGGCCTCTCGGGCGTGGGTATCTCGTTCGGCGCCGACCGCATCTACGACGTGCTCAACACCCTTGACCTCTATCCGGCCGAGGCCCGCACTGCCACACAGGTGATGTTCGTGAACTTCGGCCCTGCCGAGGCCGCCGCGTCGATGAAGATGATGAAACAGATGCGCGCCGCCGGTGTGGCATGCGAGATCTATCCTGACGCCGCCAAGATGAAGAAACAGATGACATACGCCAACGGCGCCGGTGTGCCCTTCGTGGCCATGGTCGGAGAGAGCGAGATGCAGCAGGGCAAGATGGCCCTCAAGTGCATGGCTACCGGCGAGCAGAGCCTGCTCACCCCCGCCGAGGCAGTAGTGGCCGTCAAAGCCGCCCGTAACTAACCCCAGTCACCGATTGCAATGAAGAATATCAGATACGTCATAGTGGCCCTTGTGGTCGCATTCACGGCTTTTGCAGGCCGCGCCGAATTCCGCTGGGGCCCCACGGCCGGTGTCAGCATCACCACTCTTGATTTCAAACAGGATCTATTCAAGGTCGACAGGTCGGTTGGCCCGGCTGTCGGCGTGATGGGCGAGATGATGTTTCCCGGCATCGGTTTCGGCATCGACATAGGCGCCCTCTATTCAACGCAGGGTGCCACGCTCCACCTGGGCGACCGCAAGATATGGGCTGTCGACGGCTACGGCACCGAGCGCTCTTACCTGCACATGGTGCAGATCCCCATCGATCTCCGTTTCAAATGGACCCGTATGAACGGTTTCGAGGACACGCTGGCCCCCTACGTGTTCGGCGGCCCCACCATCTCTATTCTCGCCGGTCACAACAACCTGAAGGCCCTCGACTACACCGCCGGCTCCATCGGCCTGCAGTGCGGTGTCGGTGTCGAGCTCTTCCGCCACTGGCAGATTCAGGGCCAGTACACCTGGGGCATGACCTTCGCCACCAAGATGGCCAAACTCGTCGACGACTCCGCCCGCACCGACTTCTGGCAGATCCGCGTCACCTACCTCTTCTGAACATGGGGTGCGTCAAAATGCACAAAATGCAATTTTGACGCATAGTATACTCATTTTATTATAGGGAGGGTGTTGCAAAACCCGTTTTTCGCCTAATTGTAGGGACATCGCTTTGCGATGTTTGGTTGATAATCAACAAAATAGCCAAACATCGCAAAGCGATGTCCCTACAATTTGAGGAGTTCTGCAACACCCTCCCTACAATGAATACCGGCACATCATGGCATATCCTCCGGTTCTACTGTGTTCGGGCTGCTGTCAGGCGGGGTGTGGCGTCAGAGTGCCTCGTAGGCGGCAAAGGCCTCGGCGAAACGGCCGTTGACGTCATCGAGCAGATAGAGGCCGTCGGCATTCGGGGTGAGACCTTTCAGGCGCAGGGGGAATACCATCGGCGGGTTGTCGAGGTCAAGCAGGCTGATGTCGCGCAGCTGGTCGGGGGTCTGGTAGACGAGGTTCAGCGACACATATTCCTTGCCGTCCTTGCCGAGCCATTTTTCCATCACGAGCTTGCTTCCGATGGGTGTTTTCTTCTCTATAGCGTCGGGAAGCTCATACTCTTCCACGCCAAGTGCGGCATTTACGCTGGCTATGTTCGAGTCATGTCCCACGAGATATGTGAACTTGCGTCCGGGGGCGTTCAGCTCGTCATACATATATCTCAGCAGCGGGTTGGCCACATTCACGGCCACCGAGGGAGCGGTGAAGAGCACATCGCCGTAAACATCCTTAATGCGGGCTATCTTTGCCCACTGGTCGCGGGTCAGCTTGTGTCCGAAACCGGCCTTAACGGTGTCGGGCTCCTCGTAATACTGCAGGATAAAGGCGTCGCTGGCCGAGTTGGCGTCTTTCAGTGAACCTTTCATGCGCGGCTCCTCGCCGGCCTCGAGTATGATTTCCGTGTCATAGTTGTCGAAAGCTTTCATGCCACCATTTCCGGCGGGCGAGTGCTCAAGGTCGAGCACCTCGGCAATCAGCGTGTAGCTGTCTTCAAGCCCCTGGTTGATGCCGCGTATGCCGGCGTCGCCACCCATGGCGGCAATCTCCTTCATTGCTTTCTCCTTGAAGGCCGGATTGACTTTCGTAAGGCGGGGGAAGAACACCGGATCCATCTTCGACGGCGTGAACCTGTGGTTTACCGTCAGGTTGGCCACCGGCATGAACCCCGAGGTGAAGTATTGTGCCGTGGCGATGGTGCGCTGCATCGAGTTGGCATAGATGTTCACGTCGTCGGCAGTGGGCACGTAATTGTCGGGGAAAAGCCCCTGCTGTTCAAGATATTTGCGGAAATACTGCCCCATGATGGTCTCAAGGGCGCCCCCGCGTGATGTCAGCTCGCTCGGGGCGGCGCTCCAGTCGGTCCATTCGTGCGAGGTGAGGTTGCCCAGGGCACTGCCGTTGCCCGACAGCGGCGCGCGGATGCTGTGGCGGCTCAGCACCACCATCTCTTCAAGGTTGTAACGGTCGTTGAACCCGTCGGGGCGGGTGAGGGCTGTGGCGAGCACCGGCACCAGAAACAGTGTGCCCAGGAGTGCTCGCAGTGTCAGTGAAAAGTTTTTCATGACGGCGTAATATGATACGGATTATACATAATGTGTGCCGGGCGCGTTCCGCGCCGATATAAATCTTACACCCCGGCCCCCCGCTTTGTTTGCCGTTATGCCCAAGAACATCAGTTTTAACAAGTTGAAACTCTTTTGTTAAGGAAATTTAACAATTGGGGGGGGTGAGTGAACTAATCCCTACCTTTGTGATGCAGAGTGTCACCTTTTTTCGAGGTGTTATCGCAAACGGGCACCTATGTATTGTCAATCTGCCGCTTATCAAATCTTTAACCGATTCAACAAGATCATCACGGTATGAAATACAGTGTCATACTTGGTGCCGCGTGTTGCGGCGCCATCCTGCTGGCCGCGTGCGGAAAGGGGAAAGGTCTGGCCGACGGAGCCTCGGGCGACATGGAGTCATACGAGTCATCTGACGTAAACGCCATCGTGCAGGCCAAGCCTGAAATCATGATCATCCCCGGCGACCAGACCCTGAAACGGTTCCGCGCCCTCTCGGCAGGGAGTTACGGCCGCGTTGACCGTGACTATCAGAAGTACCTGCTCGCCGACCCAGACGCCCGAACCATATTCTCGATCATACAGGGCGAGTTCCAGGACCGGAATTATCCGCTCAACGACCTTGAGCAGACTCTGAAACAGCTGGACACCAATGCCGCAACCGATGTGGCCGACAATCTTGCCAAAGACTCGAAGGCGGTGCTGATGGAAACCGCGTCGCCAGACATTATCCTTGAGCTTGACTACGGCACGCAGAGTTCGGGCAATGTGCTCCGCCATGCAAACGGCAAGGAAACCAAGGCGTTGTTCACCCTCAACGCCATCGACGCCTATACCAACAAGGTCGTGGCGACGGTGACCACGCCCCCGGTCGTAGGGAAGAGCAAAGCCGAAATCGTGAAAACCGAGCTGGTGAAACTTCTGCCCGGGTTCATGGACGACATTCAGGAGTATTTCTCGGACCTGCTTACACGCGGCCGCGAAGTGACGGTGCGCATAAATGTCGACGCCGACAGCAACATCAGCCTTGCCGACGTGACGGCTCAGGGGGAAACCTATTCTGACTATATCGTAGACTACATCAAGACGCACACGGTCAAGGGCGCCCACAAACTGCAGTCGAACACCGACGACGCACTGGTGTTCACCGGCGTGCGCATCAGGCTGCTCAACGATGACGGCACCCAGTATGGTATCTATGACTGGACGCGCGACCTGGCCCGCGCCATGCGCAAGGATCTTGGCGTGAATGTGCAGAACCGCGCCCAGGGTCTCGGCGAGGTAGTGCTTACACTCAAAGGAATCTGATTCAGGTGTGATATGAATAAAATCCTGATTACTTTAGCCGCGGCCGCGTTGCTGGCCGGAGTCACCTCATGCGGTAACGGGGGTACTAAATTTAAGCCGGCGGCCGACAGCCTTGAGATGGATGACGCCGGGCGTCGTGCCGCCATAGCAAAAACACGTCAGAACGCCTCGGGCAAGCTTGAGGATATGCTGGCCATGCAGGGCGTCAAGGTCAGTGTGCTCGCCCCGGAGTTGCCCGACGGATTCTCGCGCGCCGAGGCCGACGGCATCGCCGCACGGCTTGTGAACATCTGCGCCGCCAACGGCATAAGCGGTCTGGGGACGTCGCCGGGGTTCGTGTTGGGCACAAGCATTATACCCGGTGCTGAAGAAACCACCGGCACGGCCCCGCAGAAGACCGTGGTAGAGTATGAGCTGGTGTATTCTGTGGGCAATGTGGCCACCGGAACCATCTTCGCCTCCATGACCCAGCGCGTCACCGGCGCCGGCCGTTCGCCGCAGGATGCCCGTCGCAACGCCCTGAAACAGATAAAGTCTACCCCCGCGTTCCAGAAGATGCTTTCTGAGGCGTCTGACCGCATCGTGGCGTGGTATGACGAGAATCTGCCCACCCTGAAAAGCCAGGTTGAATCGGCCCGCTCGCGCGGCGACTACGCCCTGGCTCTGGCGTATGTCGATGCCGTACCGCAGCAGAGCAGTGCCGCATTCGCCTACGCCGACGAAGTGCGCCCCGCGCTGTTCGAGGGGTGGAGCCGCAAGACTGCCGCCGACAATTATGCCGCCATGCGCGCCGCAGTGGCCGCCGCCAACGACACGTTCGACCCCGCCGCCGCAGCCTATTTCGCGCTGATTCCCACCGGGGCACCCGAATATGCCGCCGCCGAGGCGCTTTTCTCGCAGTACCAGGCACGCTGCGACGCCCGCACGGCACAGCTTGAGGCA
>USKE01000164.1 GCA_900555165.1 uncultured Porphyromonadaceae bacterium
GTGCCTCGACTCCGCCTCAAAAGCCGCCACCTCGTCGCCGCCGCAATAGCGTCCCGACTCGACTACCCGGCAAGCCGCCCGGCCAAGTTCTTCAAAATATGGTTTGTTTACTGTACCAAGGTCAAGAAACGGATATCTGATTTCAGTCATCTTCGGTCGAAAATTTTAGGAAGTCGGCATAATCTCGGATATAGTCATCCTCATTGTAAACATCAGAGTCAAGCACCAGACAGATTGACCCTGACGAGAAATTCTTCATCTGCAGCCACAATCCCGAAGGCACGAACAGAGCCTCGTATGGGCGCCGCAGGGTGAACACTTTCGTGTCGCGGCCATTGGTGACCTCGATGTCGAAACTGCCGCTCACGGCTATCACGCACTCGAGGTCGTGCCGGTGGGCGTGGCCGCCGCGCTCGGCACCGCCGGGCACGTCGTAGATATAGAACACGCGTTTCACGGCGAAGGGGAACGACGCGTCGTTCTGCACCTCGGTGAGCGACCCGCGGTCTGACACATGGCGCGGCAGCCGCATCAGGCGGCACTGATCAATATCTGTCATCGGCATCACTAATCAATATCAGAGGCAATCTCGGTGAAACGCGCATAATCGCGTATGTAGTCGGCCTCGTCGAAAAGTGTCGAGGCCACCACAAGCGCCACCGAGTTTGTGGAGAAATTATCGAACTCGCGCCAGCACATCGGGGGCACATACAGCGCGTTGTACGACCGGTTGAGGTGGAACTTCTCGGGCGCGGAACCGTCGCCCCGGTCAACCGTGACGTCAAAACTGCCCGACAGGGCCACCACCATCTCGCGCGACGTATAGTAGGCATGGCCGTCACGCCCGGCATCGCCCGGCACGTCATATACCCAATAACAGCGAGCTATGGCAAACGGCAGCTGGTCGGGATCCTGTATGAACGACAGATTGCCGCGCGGATCCTTTATGCGCGGCAAAGAGTATAGCATAGGTTTGTCGGGTAACTTCATAACTGCCGGCATGTCGTTTAAGCGGTTCGGCGCCCCGGGTCACCTGGCCTGGCGCATGAGATAGCGGCCATAGTCGGTATTGGCCGATGCGGCGGCCAGCACCCTGAGCTGTTCGCGGTCTATGAACCCGCGGCGATAGGCAACCTCTTCAAGCGCGGCCACATAGAATCCCTGACGTTTCTGAATGGCCTGGATGAATCCGGCGGCCTCCATGAGCGAGTCGACCGTGCCGGTATCAAGCCACGCGAAACCGCGGCCCATGATCTCTACGTTGAGCCGCCCGGCACGCATGAAATATTCGTTTACCGAGGTAATCTCGAGCTCGCCGCGGGCCGAGGGACGAACCGAGGCGGCGACATCCACCACCTCGGGCGGATAAAAATACAGCCCGGTGACAGCCATGTCGCTCTCGGGATGCTCGGGTTTCTCGACAATGTTCACGGCCTTCCCGTCAGGGCCGAGCGTGACCACGCCGTAACGTTGCGGGTCCTGCACGGCATAGGCGAACACGGTGGCCTCGGCGCGCTGCTCGGCCGCCGTGATGGCGTGCCGGAGCATAGGCGTGAGCCCCTGGCCGTAGAAGATATTGTCGCCCAGCACAAGAGCCGCCGCCTCGCCTGCAAGAAAGTCGCGGGCAATGATGAACGCCTGCGCGAGTCCTTCGGGGCGCGGCTGTTCGGCATAGACGAAATTCACCCCGAGTGCACGGCCGTCGCCCAACAGACGCCTGAACGCCGGCAGGTCGGCCGGTGTGGAGATGATCATTATGTCGCGGATGCCTGCAAGCATCAGCACCGACACCGGATAATAAATCATCGGCTTGTCGTAGACAGGCAACAGCTGTTTCGAGACCGCGAGGGTCATGGGGTGCAGACGCGAGCCGGCTCCCCCGGCGAGTACGATTCCTTTCATGGCATGCTGGTTCAGGGTGGTCAGAGGAATTCACCGGTACCCTCGGTAACTGCCTCGGCCCACGCACGGTTGTCGAGACACCATTTCACCGTCTCGGCAATACCTTTGTCAAACGGCGTCAGGGGGTACCAGCCCAGTTCGCGGGCAATCTTGCCCGAATCGATGGCATAACGCATGTCGTGCCCGGGGCGGTCGGCCACGAACTCGATGAGCGACTCATCGATAGAGGCGGCCGGAGTCTTCACCATCTCGCGGTAAACGGGGTCAGAGTCGACAAGGGCACGCACTGTGGCTATCAGCGCGCGGACCACATCAATGTTCTGGCGCTCGTTGAAACCGCCGATATTGTATGCCTCGCCCGGTTTCCCCTGGCGGAGCACCATGTCGATGGCACGGCAGTGGTCGGTCACATACAGCCAGTCGCGCACATTCTCACCGCGGGCATAGACCGGAATCTTCTTTCCCTGCACGATATGGCTTATGGCCAGCGGAATGAGTTTTTCGGGGAACTGCCACGGCCCGTAATTGTTGCTGCACCGGGTCACGTTCACCGGCATGCCGTATGTATGACTGTAGGCCAGCGCCATCATGTCGGCCGATGTCTTCGACGCCGAATAAGGGCTCCTGGGCCTCAGCGGCGTATCTTCATGGAAAAACTCATGCCCGAATACCGTGACATTCTCGCGGCCGCCCGTGACTTCAGAGGGCACGCCGGGAGCGGAAACCTCGAACGGCGCCCCCTCCTCGCGCTCGAGAGAGCCGTAGGCCTCGTCGGTCGACACCTGCACGAACATCTTTCCGGGGGTGAAACCGCCACCGTCAATAGCCCACGCCTGCCGGGCGGCCTCAAGGAGCGTCTGTGCCCCCAGGATGTTGGTCTCAAGGAACGGGCGCGGATCGGAAATCGAGCGGTCGACATGACTCTCGGCAGCGAAATTCACCACATAGTCGGGATCGAAATCATCGAAAATCCCCTCGACGAGCTCGCGGTCGTTGATATCGCCCACGACGAGCCTCACATTGGGCCTGTCGAGTTCGACGGCTATGGTCTCTGTATGGCCGGCGTAAGTAAGCTTGTCAAGTATCACGATCTCGACGTCACTGCCGTACCTTTCCAAAAGATATTTCACAAAGTTGGCGCCGATGAACCCGGCACCGCCTGTAACAAGGTATTTTCTCATCTGGCTGAATTGATTTTCAAAGTTACGACTTTTTTACGACATAGCCCTGCAACTTTTTCCACGATTGTGCGTCTGACTGATAGAAACCCTAAAACATTCAACCCATACAGCATGAAAAAGATCATTCCGTTCATCTGTGCCCTGGCAATGACCGTATGCACGGCATTCACGGCGCCTGCACAGAAAACCGTCACCAACACCCTCAGTGTCGGGCAGTTCACTAAAATAGATGTCGGCACCGGCATGAATGTCACGTTCCGGCAGGGAGCCTACGCCCCCATAAAGATCATCGGCCCGTCAGAAACGCTGAAACGCATCTCGGTAACCACCAAGGGGCAGAAACTCCGTATCGAATACAAGAAACAGCTCAGCAACAACCGCAACAGCGGTGAAGTGAGAATCGAGGTTCAGGCCCCCGACGTGCGCGAATTCGATCTCGGTACCGGAGCGGCCCTGAACGTACCGTCAGGAATAAGCACCATGGGCAATGTGGAGATTGACCTCTCTACCGGCGCGGTAGCCAATGTCAGCGGCCTCAAGGCAGGGAATGTCGACATTGACCTCTCTACCGGCGCTGTAGCCAATGTGAGCAAGATCAATGCAGGTCAGGTCGACATCGACGCGTCGACAGGCGCGCAGGCCACCCTCGGCGGCAAATGCAGCTACCTTGAAATCGACACATCTACCGGCGCAGTGGTAAACGCCGCCAAGCTCGTGTCGGCCGCCGCGAAAGTCGACGCCTCGGTCGGCGCGCAGGTCGACTACAATTCCAAAGGCACCGTAAAGGTCTCTACCAGCCTCGGGGCTGAAGTCCGCAATCACGCCAAATAACCGGGCGCCCATACCCCTGCCGACAATGGGGCAAACACCCCCTCCGAACCGTCTCCCACACCCCTGAATATCTTAAAACAGTGCCGATTTTATACAATCTGCATTGTTTTAAGATATTTTCACTATATTGTGCCGATTACGCCACAGGTTGTTGCTTTTTTGTATAATGGAAATTTTGTAATTTTGTGACGCGTTAATGGATTTTTACTGAAACTAATCGAAACCGCCAACTGCAAAATTCCACTGACGCCACGCGATTTTTTTACCACATCATTTCCTTAAAGTTAACAGCATGGCTTTACAACCTGTTATGACTGCGACCGAAGAATGTGGCATTAAGGTCCACATCGGGTCCCTTATCGGCAATGAACTGCGCCGTCAGCGCCGCGCCGCCGCCTGGCTGGCGCAGGAGATTTGCTGTGACCGCACCAATGTTTACAAAATCCTGCGCAAAGGAAGCATTGACACAGAGTTGCTTTGCCGTATCTCCGTGGCGCTTGATCATGATTTCTTCGCGGAATTCCAGGCAGCCTGCGGCTTTGCCCGCAACACCCGGGCTGCCGACTGACCCCGGGGCGAGCCACAGAAGCACCCGTCATCGACCCCGCCGTCATTATTGACAGCGGGGTTTGTCATACCCCTCAGTAATCCATGCCATTGGCATGAGGCTCGACCGGTACTTGCGGTTCCCGGAAAATGTTTTTAACACAGGCGTCCCCAAACATTCGCACATGCACTGGCGTTCAGTCCTGTAAAACGGCATCCCATCAGCCTGAGGGCATGGATGCACCGTCAGGCATCAGTCAGTACAGATGAGAAAAGCTTTCCGTCACATAGCAGCGTCATTCATACTCATGACTCCGGCCTTTTGTGCCGGAGAGTCCCCTGCTGACCCTCTACCCCGCATATTGCGCAATGTCACTGTGTCATACCAGCACAATGTCCTATATCCGAAAGACCTCGACAATGTGTCGTTCAATGGAGGGGGCGTCGGGTATCAGATGGATTTCAGCGTTTCTGACAAGCACCCGTTCTATATCGGCACCGGGGTGAACATGATGGTTACGACACGTTCCAAGACCTATTACGACGACGCGCAATACAATCTCGTAAATATAAAACAGCGCACTACTTTCATCAACTTCAACATACCCGTGAATTTCAATGTGCGCCTGCCTCTTTACGGCGG
>USKE01000165.1 GCA_900555165.1 uncultured Porphyromonadaceae bacterium
CCCCCGAGTATAAGCTGTTTCAGGTTGCCGCCGAACGCCTGCAGCAGCTGTGCGCGTACCTTGGCGTAGATCTTCTTCCGCACAGGGGGGATGGCCAGCAGCAGCCGCATCAGCGGTTTGCGCAGGGTGGGGAAGACCTTCCCCTTTACGATCTTCTCTATCACAAGCGGGACGGTGATGACGAGCTGGGGGCGCGTCTCGGCAAATGCCTGGAGCAGAATCTTCGGCGAGGGCACACGCCCCAGGAAAGTGATGTGGCACCCGCGGCAGAACGGGAACAGCAGCTCGAACACCAGCCCGTACATGTGTGCAAGCGGGAGCATCGACAGCATATCGTCGCCCGGATGGAAGAACGGTATGTTGCGCAGGCCGAAGTCAACATTGCTCCAGAGGTTGCGGTAGCTCAGCATCACCCCTTTGGGGTTGCCGGATGAGCCGGATGTATAGTTTATGAGTGCCAGGTCGTCGATCGGCCGGTGGGTCAGCTTGAGTTTCGAGGGGTCGAATCCGCCGGGATACATCTCGGCGAACAGCCGGTCGAGGTTTGCGGCCGCTTTGGCCAGGCGCGTGTCGCGCGCCAGTTCGGCCTTGCACGAGCCTAAGAGCAGTATCCCCTTCAGGTCGGGCATGCGGTCGTGGTCGAGGTCGTTGGCTATCGACTGTTCGGTGAACAGCAGCCGGGCTTCGGAGTGGGTGGTGAGATGCTCGATCTGGTCGGGGTGGAAATCGTGCAGCAGGGGCACCGGCACGGCGCCGTAGGTCACCGTGGCCAGGAATGTCACGGCCCAGGCAGCAGAGTTCTTGGCGCATAGCGCCACCTTGTCGCCCGGTTTTATTGATGCGGCCTCGTAAAGCAGATGTATGCGGGCGATGCGGGCGGCCACCTCGCCGTAAGTATAGGTCACGCCCTTGAAATCGCTCAGGGCGGGGATCTCCTTGTTGGCTGTCAGCGTCGAGCCGATTGCCGCAATCAGTTGATTCTCTTTCATGGGGTAGGTCTGCGGTGAATTACAGTGCCTGTGGAACAGCACACTGTAATTTAACGTTTTTAAAGCGTAAGCGGTTGTCTGTTACAGAAAAAATCGCTTACTTTGCCAAGCTTAACGGCAAATTTAGTTAATTTAATCAACATTTCAAAGCCGATAATAACTTATTGTAGTATATTCAGATGAAATTTAAATTCTTAAGCATGGCCGCCGGTGTGGTTTTCACGGCATGCACCGTGGCCCAGGCCGCCGACGGCTACAGGCTCACATTGCCAATGACCGCCGATGACGAGGATGCCACCGTTTTCCTTGTGGATTTCGACAATGGGGCAAAAATTGACTCTGCCGTGGTGGAGAACGCGCAGGCCGTGTTCACCGGCCATGTCGACGAGCCGGTGATGGCGCGTATTGTCATGGAAGGGAAACGGCTGGGTAACATCGTGCTCGAGAACACCGAGATGCAGATGACTGCCGACGGCAGTGTCAGTTCGCCGCTGAATAACGTGCTTGAAGATATGATGCGCCGTCAGCAGGCCATTTACAACAGCTATCAGGCAATAGCCCTGCTCCCGGGCAAGGAGGCCGAGAAGGCCGAACTCGAGCGTCGTTTCAACGCTCTTCCTGACTCTGTGTTCCAGGCCAACAAGGATAATGCCGTGGGCCGGTATATCTTTATCAGCCAGGCGTATGACATGGATGTCGACTCGCTGAAGGCCGCTCTTGAGAAATATCCGGCATTCAAGAGCTCGAAACGTGTGGCCGGCATCCTCGACGCCGCCGAGAAACGCGCCCGCACTGCCGTGGGACAGAAGTTCGTGGATTTCGAGATCGCCAACGACTCGACCGTGCAGCGCCTCTCTGACTATGTGGGCAAAGGGAAATATGTGCTCGTTGACTTCTGGGCCTCGTGGTGCGGTCCCTGCATCCGCGAGACTTCGGTAATCAAGGATCTGTACAACCGGTATGGACCCGAAGGGCTGGAAGTGCTTGGCGTGGCCGTGTGGGACGAGCCTGACAATACCCGCGCCGCCATCGCGAAACACCAGATTCCCTGGCCGCAGATCATCAATGCCCAGACCGTGCCTACCGACCTTTACGGCATCACCGGCATACCGCACATCATCATCTTCGGCCCCGACGGCACCATCCTCTCGCGCGGCAAGCAGGGCGACGAGCTCCGCGCCGACGTGGCACGCCTCTTCCCCGCCAAAGACTGACCGCACACTTTTAGGCACAATAGGGTCTTTAGGGTCTTTAAGGTCGCTAAGGACCCAAAAGACCCTAATGACTTTAAAATCACCGCACCCGGGTTATAAACCCTGCTGTTCTCTTGACTTTTTAAACTTCATACTTTTTAAACTCTCTTTTAAACTCCCTTGCCCTCGCCTGTTGCGAGTTCGGGGGATTTTTAGTAATTTTGCGGGTTGAAAGCAGAATGAAGAAAAGTATGGCGCCATCGGGTGCCCTCAACTAACGTTTTATGCAGAATATCCGCAACATAGCCATTATCGCCCATGTGGACCACGGCAAGACCACACTGGTTGATAAGATGCTTCTGGCCGGCCATCTCTTTCGTGAGAATCAGAATGCCGGCGAACTCATCCTCGACAACAACGACCTCGAACGCGAGCGCGGCATAACGATCCTGTCGAAGAATGTGTCAATCAACTACAAAGACACAAAGATCAACATCATCGACACCCCGGGACACGCCGACTTCGGCGGCGAGGTGGAGCGCGTGCTCAACATGGCCGACGGCTGCCTGCTGCTGGTCGACGCTTTCGAGGGTCCGATGCCGCAGACACGTTTCGTGCTGCAGAAAGCTATCGAGATTGGCCTCAAGCCGGTTGTCGTGATCAACAAGGTCGACAAACCCAACTGCCGTCCCGACGAGGTGCAGGAGATGGTCTTCGACCTGATGTGCAACCTCGACGCCACAGAGGAACAGCTCGACTTCCCCACCATATACGGCTCGGCCAAGAACGGCTGGATGTCGACCGACTGGCAGAAACCCACCGAAAACATCATACCTCTGCTCGACGCAATAATCGAGCACATTCCCGCTCCTGAGACCCGCGAGGGTGACCCGCAGATGCTCATCACGTCGCTCGACTTCTCGAACTATGTGGGACGCATCGCCGTGGGCCGCGTGCACCGCGGTACCCTGCGCGAAGGCATGGAAATCGGCCTTAGCAAGCGCGACGGCTCTGTGTCGCGCCAGAAAATCAAGGAGCTCCATACGTTCGAGGGGATGGGCCGCAAGCGTGTGGCCGAGGTCTCGTCGGGCGACATCTGCGCACTCGTCGGCCTTGAGAACTTCGAGATCGGCGACACCGTGACGCTCGTCGACAATCCCGATCCGCTGCCGCGCATCGCCATCGACGAACCCACCATGTCGATGACCTTCACCATCAACGATTCGCCTTTCTTCGGCCGCGACGGCAAATTCGTCACCTCGCGCCACATCAACGACCGTCTGGTCAAGGAGCTCGACAAGAATCTTGCCCTGCGTGTTCAGAAAGGTGTCGATGAAGACAAATGGACTGTTTTCGGCCGTGGTGTGCTGCATCTGTCGGTGCTTATCGAGACCATGCGCCGCGAGGGTTATGAGCTCCAGGTTGGGCAGCCCCAGGTAATCATCAAGGAGATCGACGGCGTAAAATGCGAGCCTGTCGAGGCTCTCACCATCAACGTCACCGAGGAGTATGCCTCGAAGATGATCGACATGGTTACCCGTCGCAAGGGCGAACTCGTCTCAATGTCGACCCAGAACGACCGCGTGCACATGGAGTTCCACATCCCCTCGCGCGGCATTATCGGCTTGCGCAACAATGTGCTCACCGGTTCGGCCGGCGAGGCCATCATGGCCCACCGTTTCCTTGACTACGAGCCCTGGAAAGGTGACATCGAGCGCCGTACAAACGGCTCGCTAATCGCCATGGAGGCCGGTACAGCCTACGCCTACGCCATCGACAAGCTCCAGGACCGCGGCCGTTTCTTCATCTTCCCCCAGGAGGAGGTCTACGCCGGTCAGGTCGTGGGCGAGTCGGCCAAAGACAAGGATATCGTAATCAACGTCACCAAATCAAAGAAACTCACCAACGTGCGTGCCTCGGGTACCGACGAGAAGGCCAAGATCGTGCCCCCCGTCGTGTTCAGCCTTGAGGAGGCTCTCGAATACATCAAGGAGGACGAGTATGTCGAGGTAACACCCAACCACATCCGTCTGCGCAAGATCATACTCGACGAGCTTGAGCGCAAGCGTGCCAACCGCGACTGACGCCCCGCGCCGCAACTGACATATTTTTTCAGGTTAACATCACCCACCATATCAGACAGCAATGAAGCCTTCTATTCCAAAGGGCACACGCGACTTCTCGCCCGCCGAGATGGCCCGCCGCAACTATATATTCAACACCATCCGCGACGTCTTCGCCCTCTACGGCTACAACCCCATCGAGACTCCCGCCATGGAGAACCTCTCGACCCTCATGGGCAAATATGGCGAGGAGGGCGACAAACTGCTGTTCAAGATTCTGAACTCGGGCGACTTCCTGCGTGGCGCCGACCGCGCCCTCATCGAGAGTGGCGACACCGCGCGTCTGGCTCCCCAGCTCTGCGAGAAGGGGTTGCGCTACGACCTCACGGTGCCCTTTGCACGCTACGTCGTGCAGCACCGCAACGAGTTGCAGATGCCGTTCAAGCGCTCGCAGATTCAGCCCGTGTGGCGCGCCGACCGTCCGCAGAAGGGGCGTTACCGCGAGTTCTACCAGTGCGACGCCGATGTGGTGGGTTCAGACTCTCTGCTCAACGAGGTGGAGCTGCTTGAGATGATCGACGAGGTGTTCCGCCGCCTGAAAATCCGCATTATCCTCAAGCTCAACAACCGCAAGGTGCTTGCCGGGATAGCCGAACTGATAGGCGCTCCCGAAAAAATCGTCGACATCACAGTAGCTATCGACAAGATCGACAAGATAGGCATCGACAACGTGAACGCCGAGCTGATTGAACGCGGCCTTTCCGAGGAAGCCGTGCGGGCCTTGCAGCCCCTGCTGCAGATTTCAGGCACGGTGGAAGAGCGGCTCGACCGCCTCG
>USKE01000166.1 GCA_900555165.1 uncultured Porphyromonadaceae bacterium
TTACCACAGCTGCGCGCACCTACGGCGCGCTTGCAGTGGCCTGGAATCTTGCGCCACTACGTGGCTTATGCTTCGCGTTTCCGGTGACCGGCACTTACTTGGACATGTTTACCGGACACCAATAAATAAAAATAACGATGAGTTGATGATTTTGAGATAATATAGATGAATATCATAGTTTTATTCCAAGGATATTTGTACCTTTGTATAATAGCAATAAACTGATACTCCGGAATGGGAACACGCTTGACTAAAAAGGCCAGAGAAACATTTGAAGCCATCAGACATCTTGACTCTGAGAACGTAGAGTTTTGGACCGCCCGTGAATTGGCGCAGGCTCTGCAATATTCCGATTACCGAAACTTTCTTGAGGTTGCGCGCAAAGCATGGAAAGCATGTCATAACAGCGGGATTAATCCGGCCGACCATTTTGTTGTGGTCACCGAAAAGGTTTATATAGGTTCAGGTGCTGAACGTCAGATAGATAATATTCATATTAGTCGAGGCGCAAGTCGCTTTTGCGTGCAGAACGCATATTTTTAATCAGTTTATTCATTATGTAATCCTGAGAGAGTATGATACGGCCGTTGCAGGGGATGAGGTTCTTTTTTGCGATTTTTGTGTTGCTGTCGCATTACGGCGACGGCACGTGGGGGCGCCTGTATGCCGGCGGTAATGTGGGGGTATCTTACTTTTTCATGCTCAGCGGGTTTGTGCTGGCGCTCGGATATAAAGACCGGCTCACGGGCGATGCGCGGAAGGGATTCTCCAAGACCGGATTCTGGCGACGCCGTTGCTCGAAGATATTCCTGCCACACTGGCTGTGCCTGATAGCCACGTTGCTGTCGTGCCCCTGGACGCTGACGACTCTGCACGAGCTGTGGCCCTCGGCCCTGCTGTTGCAGGCATGGTTTCCCGACCCTGACATAGCGCTGGCCGGAAACAGGGTGTCGTGGTTCCTCTCGGCGATGCTGTTCCTTTATTTCCTGTTCCCGTTCATTGCACCCCCGTTGCTGAGGGCATCTCCGCGCAGGTCGCTGGTCATCACGGCGGTGACGCTGGTGGCCTATCTGCCGGTGATGTTCGCCATGCCCACCGATGCCGAGAATGGCGGCAGCACCTTCATAGAGATGTGGCTCTATATCTTCCCCCCGACAAGGATTTTCGAGTTCGTATTCGGCATAGAACTTTTCGGGCTGTATGAAATGCTGAAAGGGCGTGTCGACATTTCGGCGAAACGTGCCACCGTGGCCGAGGCTGTGGCTGTGCTTGTGGTGCTTGCCACGGTGCCGGTGTTCTACATGCTTGAGGAACGCTATAATACGGCTCTGCTGTTTTTCGTGCCCACGGCGCTGATAATCCTGGTGATGGCGCTTACCGAGGGGCGCCCCGGTGCGGTGAGCCGTTTTTTTACAAGCCGTGCCATGATGTGGCTCGGCGGAATCTCATTCGAGTTTTATCTTGTGCATCTGACTGTGCTCTACGTCATCGAACAGTTTTACCGCAAGGCAGGCATATCTATGCCGTATGTGCCGGGGTTGCTGATTCTCATAGGGCTGTCGGTGATAGTGGCGGTGGGGCTAAAGTACGTCGTGGAGATGACGCACAAAGGGGCACGCCGCATTATGGGTGGTGCAACCGACAGATGAGCCGTCATTCCTCGCGCGGAATGGCCGAGAGGATGCGCCAGGGGGCCGGATACAGGTTGTTCGAGCGGTTTCCGAGATTTTTCACGAACCCTAACGGCACGTTGTCGTGCGTGAGCAATATGTAGCCGCGGGGGGTGCCCTCAGGCAGAGTTATGGCATCGCGACGCAGGTATTTGAGCGTTGTGTCGCGGTCAATTTCAACCCGTGCGAACGCATCAGCCGACAGCATGGGCGAGAGTGCAAGCGCATGTGCCGGGATGGCGTCGCGTCCTTTCACAGTGGCTATTTCTGTTCCTGCGTGAATTATGTCGAGCTCGCGGTCAAGCGCCTGGTACAGCGCTGTATATGGCTTTGGAATACCATAGATGGTATCGCCGCGCATCACAAGGTCTGTCTCGGCCCCGCCGTCGGCAAGCCATGCGGCGGTTTCACGCGCGCAGGGCACCGCGCCCGAGCCGTTGTTTTTGCCCTTGTTTTTCCCTTTGTTCTTTTTGTCGGATTTCCCGCTTTCAGTATCTGTTCCGGCCTGGTCGCCCGGTTTCTGCATTACGCTTACAAACAGTCCCTCGCCGCGCACACGTCCCGGCAGGAACCTCAGCGCCTCTACCCCCGGTTCTATGGCGCCGGCCACTCCGGGCAACGCGCAGTCAAGAGCGACGGATACCGGCAGGGCGTCGTTTTCGGCTATGAAAGCCGAAACGATATGCTCATCCTCTTCGGTATTGAAGGTGCAGGTAGAGTAGACGAGATAGCCGCCCGGCCTGAGTGCTGGCCACACGTTATTGAGTATCTCCCGCTGTCGGGCTGCACATTCGGCCACGAGT
Source organism: uncultured Porphyromonadaceae bacterium (assembly GCA_900555165.1). Lineage (GTDB taxonomy): Bacteria > Bacteroidota > Bacteroidia > Bacteroidales > Muribaculaceae > UBA7173. The sequence goes on from USKE01000166.1 coordinate 2,474, forward strand.
GCCGGAGTCCACTGGCTGCGGGCGGTGGCGTCTTTGCGCATCATTCCTTCGCCAGAACAGGGGGCATCGACGATGATTATGTCGAAGGTCTGGCGCAGACGTCTGAAACGGCGTGTATCGCCCCGGCTCACTATCGCAGTCAGTGGCACGCTCCATTTGATGATATTCTCTTTCAGTATTTCGGCACGGCGGAAATCAAACTCGTTGGCCACCACAGCCGAGCCTGAGGGCAGGGCGTCGATGGCACACAGTGTCTTGCCCCCGGGGGCTGCGCAGGCGTCCAGCAGGGTAAGCGGTCCGTCGCCCAGGCGTCGGGAGAGTTCACTGACAATGGGGTATATGATCATTGAGGAGGCATCCTGCACGTAATACCGCCCCTGGTGCAGCGACGGGTCGAACGTGAACGCCGGCCTGTCAGCCAGATACATGCCTCCGGGGCACCAGGGTACTTCGCCGTCGGTGACGACACCGGCCGGAATGGCGCCTTTGCGCGGGTTTATACGCACCGATCCCTCAGGCTCGGTTGTGGCGAGTGCCTCGGCAAGCCCCTCGAAAGCATCTATACCCTCAAGCGAGGCAATAAAGTCGGGTTTCAGCGGTGTACCGGTCATTTTTTCGTATCGGTTGATGTGGCCGCGGCGGGTGTGGCGCCTGCGGTGCGTCTGGCGTCGTCGGGGTACGATATACGCGCGTGATACATCGACTTCAGGCGCTGGATGAACGTGTTCTTTATGGCGGCGATGTCGCGGAACGACAGCGGCGACTCGGCATGCAGGCCGTCGGCTATCTGTCCGTCGATGAGCTTGTTCACCAGTGCTGTAATGGCTTTGTCGCTGTGGTCAGTCATCGAACGCGATGCGGCCTCGACCGAGTCTGCCATCATGAGCAGTGACGCCTCTTTGGTCTGCGGATTAGGCCCGGGGTATGTGAACGGTGTCGGGTCGATCTCCTCATCGGGATGTGCGCGCTGTTCCATGGTGTAGAAATATTTGGCGCGTCCGCAGCCGTGGTGCTGTGGTATGAGGTCGCGCAACGCCTGCGGCAGTTTGGCTTTGTCGGCGCGGCGCAGGCCGTCGGTTACATGCCCAATCACGATTTTGGCGCTCTGTGCCGGGGTGAGGGCGTCGTGTGGATTGACACCGTGCTGGTTTTCGGTGAAGAACGCCGGGTTGTCGATCTTGCCGATGTCGTGGTAAAGGGCGCCTGCACGCACCAGCTGCACGTTGGCTCCGATGCGGTGTGCGGCCTCCGACGCCAGGTTGCTCACGGCCATGGAGTGCTGGAAGGTACCGGGGCATTCGGTCGAGAGTTTGCGCAGAACGGGGTTGTTTATGTCAGAAAGCTCTACAAGGGTCATCACCGACACCATGTTGAAAGTCTTCTCAAACACGAAGATGAGGATGTAGGCCAGTGAGGTCAGGAACGAGCTGATGGCGAAATATCCGATCAGGCGTCCGGAGGCCGAGGTCATGGTGCCGCTCGACAGCAGTTCGACCGACACATAGCTTATCGTGTAGCAGAAAAACGCCACAACGGCGGCCACAAGCAGTTCCGAGCGTTTTGAAATCTCGCGCAGCGAGAACATCACGGCGCACCCCGACACTATCTCGACGAAGATGAACTCGAACTGGAAATTGGCCGTGACGGCGCAGAGCATCACCTCCATCACATATACCCAGAAGGCGGTGCGGGCGTTGAAGAAAACCAGTACCACCGCCGGCACCATGATTAGGGGAGCCATGTAGATACCTGCCGTAAATGTGCGCCCGAGCACCACGGCACAGATGAAGAATCCGGCCATAAGAATCAGTATGGCCGTGATGCGTTTGATATCGAGCCACTCGGGGTGGTAGAAGTGGAAATAGAGGTAGATCAGAGCGAATATCGAGCAGACGAATATCAGGCGCCCGAGCAGCGTGAGCAGTTCGTGCGGACGGTCGTTGGCGCTCTGTTTGTCGAGGGTCTGTTCGTATGAGCGCAGAATGCCGTAGAGCTGGGGTGTGACGATGTCGCCGCGGTCGATGATGCGTTCACCTTTCTGTATCACGCCGATACCGGCTATCACAGGCTGGAGCAGTGTCTCGCGGTAAAGCGAGGTTGCCTCTTTGTCCTCCACGATGTTGGGCTGCAGCAGTCCGGCCAGGTCGAGGGCCTGGATTGCTGCGCGGTCAGGACTGTCGTGGAATATGCTGTCGAGCATCGCGTAGGCGTCGCGCTGCGAAATGAAGTCTTTTGTGGGGTAGGTGACATTCTCGTTGTTCTCCGAGAACTTCACTTCGGTGAGTGCGCCGGCGGCGATGGCAGATGCGGCGGTCTGGTCGGTGATGCCGCGGTCATAAAGCCGTCCGACGATTGTGGCGAGGCGGTTGCGCGTGTGTGCCGACAGCGAGTGGCTTGCGTTCACGGCTCCGAGCATGCGCGCCTCGGCCTCTTTGTCGCGCCTGAAAATCGGCACCATAGAACGGTCTATCGAGTCGGTCATGGCGTTTATGGTGGCCGAGTCGCGGTAGACTGTGATATCGAACGGCGCCGTCAGCAGCGTGTTTGACCAGGG
>USKE01000167.1 GCA_900555165.1 uncultured Porphyromonadaceae bacterium
GCCACTACGTGGCTTGTGCTTCGCGCTTAGGGTGATGAAATTTTTTACCGGACACCAAAATCCTGAAATCTCCAGCTCAGTCGGGAATCTCTATCTCAAGGCCGTCGAACGCAAGCCTTACATTTTCGGGCAACGTGGCCTCGACCTCGGCCTGCGGCGGCATGTCGTGGCTCGCATGAGTCAGGTAGGCCACGCGCGGAGCGGCCTCGGCGATAATGTCGAGTGCCTCGCACAACGACAGGTGCGACACATGCTCCTGCGGCCGCAGGGCGTTTATCACCAGCGTATCCACCCCTTTTATGAGGCGGCGCGTGTCGTCGCCCACCTTCTTGGCATCGGTGATATAAGCCAGGTTGCCGATGCGGAAACCCACTATCTCAAGCCGGTAATGATTCACATGCAGGGGCGTGACCGGCACCCCGCATACGTCGGTGGTGACGCCGGGACGTATGTCATGAAACTCGAAATGCGGCACGCCCGGGTAGCGTGGCTCCCGGAAAGCGTAGGGGATGCGCGCCCTGAGGTCGCGCTCTACGTCGGCCTGGCAGTATATCGGGAAGTCACGGTTATGAAAACAGTAGGGGCGCAGGTCGTCGATTCCACCCACGTGGTCATAATGCTGATGTGTGACCAGCAGTGCCGACAGCACCGTATCTTTCGGCAGACGTAGCATCTGGTGGTAGAAGTCGGGTCCGCAGTCAATAAGCAGGTTCACGCCCCCGGCGCACTTCACGAACGCCGAGGTGCGCATGCGCTTGTCGCGCGGGTCGGTCGAGGTGCATGTGCGGCATCCGCATCTTAGCTGAGGCACACCTGTGGATGTGCCGGTGCCGAGAAATATCAGTTTCATACTTTCATTTTTCGCTGTAAACGATACAAATTTAGCCAAAATAAAGGGGATTTTGGAAAAGTATCTGATTTTTTTCTGTATCTTTGCGCGTTAAGAGGGCATTTGATAACGCCCTTGCGCAGTTCGCATACATTGCTGAAATCACTCATTATCCAGGCACCCCGTGCGGGTGCCGGCACTCATCAATACATACATGACAATATGAATATGTTTAAGCTGATGATGTCGGCGGCACTGCTCACCGGAGCACTCTCGCTGTCGGCAACCGAACATCTGAAAAGCGTGAATCCGGCCTACATCGACCAGACGGTCGCTCCGGGCGAGGACTTCTACCGCCACGTCAACAACGGATGGATGAAAGCCCATCCGCTCACCCCTGAACATGCCCGCTACGGCGTGTTCAACATTCTCGCCGACTCGGCCGAAAAGCATGTGCAGGACATCGTGCTGAACCTCGGCTCGACAAACCCCGCCAAAGGCACCAACGCCTTCAAGATCTGGACCCTCTACTCGCAGGGCATGGACTCGGTGCGCCGCAACGCCGAGGGTATCAAACCCATCGTGGCCGACCTCAAGAAAATCGAGGAAACTCCCCACGAAGGGATGGAAGACCTCTTCATGTGGATGCACGGCAACTACTCGTCGCCCTTCTTCAGCGCCGGCCCCATGGAAGATATGGCCGACTCGAAAGTCTACGCTATGTACGTCTCTGGCGGATCAATCGGCATGGGCGACCGTGACTACTACCTGCTCAACGACAAAGACAACAAGCGCATCCGCGAGGCTTACAAGAAACTCATCGTGAACCAGATGCAGAACGCCGGCTACTCGAAAAAAGACGCCAGCCGCATCATGAAGAACGTGATGAAGATCGAGACCGCTCTGGCCGACTCAACCTGGACACGCGAGGAGAGCCGCAACATCCCCGCCATGTACAACCCGCGCACCATCGGCCAGCTCAAAGAGATGTACCCCACCATCAACTGGGACAAGTTCTTCCCCGCCACAATGGGTATAGCCACCCCGGAGAATGTAATCGTCACCGAAATCAACACCGTAAAGCAGGCCGACAACCTGATGAAGTCGCTCACCGACCGTGAGATCAAAGACTATTACCTCTGGAAATATGTGGCACAGGCCGCGCCCTACCTCTCTGACAACTTCACCGACACGAACTTCGAGTTCTCGAAAGTGCTCAGCGGCGTAGAGCAGCAGCGTCCGCGCTGGAAACGCGCCCTCGGCGTGCCCGACGGCTACATGGGCGAGGCTATCGGCCAGCTCTATGTTGAGAAGTATTTCCCCGAGACATCCAAGACTAAGATGCTCGAGCTTGTGAACAACCTCAAGCATGCCCTTGGCAAGCACATCATCAACCTCCCCTGGATGTCTGACGACACCAAAGTGCGCGCCCTCGACAAGCTCTCGCACTTCACCGTGAAAATCGGCTATCCCGACAAGTGGAAAGACTACTCTGAGATGGAGATTGACCCGGCTCTCTCGTACTACGAGAATGTACACAACGCCGGCATGTGGCATCAGAAAGAGGAATACGCCAAATGGGGCAAGCCCGTTGACCGCACCGAATGGGGCATGACTCCGCAGACAGTAAACGCCTACTACAACCCGCTGGCAAACGAGATTGTGTTCCCCGCCGCAATTCTGCAAAACCCCTTCTTTGATCCCGAGGCAACCGACGCCGAGAACTACGGCGGTATCGGCGTGGTGATCGGCCACGAGATGAGCCACGGTTTCGACGACCAGGGCTCGCAGTTCGACGCCAGCGGCAACATGACCAACTGGTGGGAACCCGCCGACCAGCAGAACTTCGAGCAGCTCACCAAGAAACTGGCCGAGCAGTTCGACCAGGTTGAGATCCTCCCCGGCCTGATGGCAAACGGCTCGTACACCCTCGGCGAGAACATCGGCGACCAGGGCGGCCTGCGTGTCAGCCACACCGCTTTCCTCGACTCTCAGAAAGCCAAGGGCGTTGACATCAACGCCGACGATGCCAAAATCGACGGTTTCACCCCCGAACAGGCATTCTACCTCAACTACGCCAATATCTGGGCCACCAACATGCGCGACGAAGAGAAACGCAACCTCACCATCGGCGACGTACACTCGCTTGCCGAGAACCGCGTGAACGTGACTCTGCGCAACATCGCCCCCTTCCTGAAAGCTTTCGGCATCAAGCCGGGCGACAAGCTCTACCGCGCCGAAGATGACCAGGTAGTAATCTGGTAATCCATATAGACCGTATAAAACTACAGCCCCCGCAACCGGAAAAGCCGGTTGCGGGGGCTGATGCTTTATGGAGTCTATTTTACCGCGTCGCGAGCGAATCTGCGGCCTCAGCGGGCGCTGCCGGCATTTCACCCACTGTATCGACGGGGGAACTGCCGCGGTCGAGCAGCGAGGTTCTCACTGCCTCAGAGCGCTGGCTGTCGGTATCGTAGTCGCGCTTGAGCAGGTCGGGAAAGAAGAGCACCTTCACCACCGCGAAAAGCACGAAAAGTTTCACGAGTATGATGGTCCACAGCTTGCGCCCGATGGTCATCTCCCTGAATCCGTCGCGGTAAAACATGAAAACCCTCACAGGCCACGGACGCCTGCGGCCTTTGCCGCGGGGCGTCTCGTCGGTGCGGGGGTTTTCGTATGATGTCATCGTTACGTTGCGGATAAAAGCCGCGTTAGGGAACTTATCAGTTGTGACCGCTTACTGCCACTTCTTTGGCAATCTTGCTCACCAGGCCCTGGAGCACTTTGCCGGGGCCGAACTCGATGAACTCTGTGGCGCCGTCGGCAACCATGTTGCGCACGGTCTGGGTCCAGCGCACGGGGGCTGTGAGCTGGGCGATAAGGTTGGCCTTGATCTCGGCGGGGTCGATGTGGGGCAGTGCGTCAACGTTCTGGTAAACGGGGCACGAGGGCACATGCACTTCGGTGGCGGCAATGGCCTCGGCGAGCTCTGCGCGGGCAGGCTCCATGCAGGGCGAGTGGAACGCGCCGCCAACCTTCAGCGGAAGGGCACGCTTGGCACCGGCGGCTTTGGCTTTCTCGCAAGCCTCGGCGATGGCCTCTACCTCACCCGAGATAACGATCTGACCCGGGCAGTTGTAGTTTACCGGGAACACGCTCTGATGCATGCGGCACAGCTCCTCAACCTTTTCGTTCGGCAGCTTCAAAACCGCCGCCATGGCACTGTCTGCCTGCTCGGCTGCCGCCTGCATCGCTTCGCCGCGCTTTGTGACGAGCGAGAAGCCCTCTTCCGTTGTAAAGATGCCCGCAAACGTCACCGCCGCCACTTCACCGAGCGAGAAACCCGCCGTCATGTCGGGCGTGATGCCTGCTTCACGCAGCGCTTCTGCCGCCGCAAGGTCAACGCAGAAAAGGCACGGCTGCGTGTTTTTCGTGATGCTGATCTCCTCCAAGGTGCCGGAGAAGCACTGATTCTTCGTGCCGGGGCGAATGCTCTCCGCCGTGTCAAACACGTTCTTCGCCGCCACGCTGTGCTCGTAAAGGGACTTGCCCATGCCGCTGTACTGTGCGCCCTGACCGGAGAAAACAAAGGCTACTTTACCCATTTGGTCGCCCCCTTCAGCACGTCTTCCGCCTGCGTGAAGATCTCTTCGATGATCTCCTTTGCGGTCTGCTCTTTGTTCACCATGCCGGCGATCTGGCCCGCAAGGAAGCAACCGGTCTTTTCATCGCCCTCCACGGCCGCACGGTACAGAGAGCCTCTGCCGTACGCTTCAAGCTCCTCGTCGGAAATATTGCTGTACTCAAGCTTAAAATATTCCTTTGTGTACGGGTTCTTGATGCTGCGCACCGGGTGACCGAGACGCTTGCCGGTAGACATCGTCGCAATATCATTGGCCTTTAAGACCTTGTTTTTGTAGTTCTGGTGCACGCCGCACTCCTTTGCAACCAGGAAGCGCGTGCCGAGCTGCACGCCCACAGCACCCAGCATGAATGCTGCCGCCACGCCGCGGCCGTCGCCGATGCCGCCCGCCGCGATGACCGGAATCGTCACTGCGCTCGTCACCTGCGGCACAAGCGCCATGGTGGTCGTTTCGCCGATATGGCCGGCGCTTTTGCCGCCCCCCCCCATGACAGAGTACCTG
>USKE01000168.1 GCA_900555165.1 uncultured Porphyromonadaceae bacterium
TGACACCAATAAATATAAACCAGGTGAACCAGAATATTGACACGCTGAATATAAACTGGTTCACCCGGTTCTTCTGGTTCTTGAATATTAGTAAAGAACCAGGGAACCAGGTGAACCAGAAAATGGTATTGGTTTTGTTCTGCGAGAAGGTGGTGGTTTTGTTCGGGGGAGGGGATCAGCCCACCACGATGTTGATGATCTTGCCGGGCACTACGATGGTCTTGCGCACAGTCTTGCCGTCGAGCCACTTGGCAGCCTCGGGAGCCGAGAGGGCCGCGGCCTCGATCTGCTCCTTGCCGGCATCGGCGGGGAGCTCGATGGTGAAACGTGCCTTGCCGTTGAACGACACGGGATATTTCACGGTGTCTTCTACCAGGCAGCTCTCGTCGCACTCGGGCCATGTGGCGTCGCACACGGTGGTGTCGTGCCCCAGGGCATGCCACAGCTCTTCGGCGATATGGGGCGCGAAGGGTGCCATAAGCACCACCAGAGGCTCAAGCACGGCGCGCGAATGGCACTTCTGCTGGCTGAGCTCGTTGACGCATATCATGAAGGCGGCCACCGAGGTGTTGTACGAGAAGGTCTCGATGTCGGAGGTCACTTTCTTTATGAGCTTGTTGATCGACTTCAGCGACTCGCGCGAGGGAGCGTCGTCGGTTACCATCCACTGGTCGCCGCGCCAGTAAAGCCCCCAGAGCTTGCGCAGGAAACGGTTCACGCCGTCGATGCCGTTGGTATCCCACGGTTTCGACTGCTCGACGGGGCCGAGGAACATCTCATAGAGGCGCAGGGTGTCGGCACCGTAACGCTCTACGATGTCGTCGGGGTTGACGACATTGAACATCGATTTCGACATCTTCTCCACAGCCCAGCCGCAGACATACTTGCCGTCGTCGAGGATGAACTGCGCGTCGGCATACTCAGGACGCCAGGCACGGAAGGCGTCGAGGTCGAGTATGTCGTTGCTGACAATGTTGACGTCGACGTGGATGGGGGTGGTGTCGTAGTCTTTCTTAAGCGTTGCCGAAACGAAGGTATTGGTGTCCTTGACGCGGTAGACGAAGTTCGAGCGCCCCTGGATCATACCCTGGTTCACGAGCTTTTTGAACGGCTCGGGCTCGCAGACGAGGCCCAGGTCATAGAGGAACTTGTTCCAGAAACGCGAGTAGATCAGGTGACCGGTGGCGTGCTCGGTACCGCCCACGTAAAGGTCGACCTGGCGCCAGTAGCCGTTGGCCTCGGGCGAGACAAGCATTTCGGCGTTGTGCGGGTCCATGTAGCGCAGGTAGTAGGCCGACGAGCCTGCGAAACCAGGCATGGTGTTGAGTTCGAGCGGATACCCCTCGGGGGTCTGCCAGTCTTTGGCGCGTCCCAGCGGGGGCTCGCCGGTCTCGGTGGGGAGGTACTTGTCGATCTCGGGCAACTGCAGGGGGAGCTTGTCGAGCGGCAGTGTGTGGGGCACACCATCCTTATAATATACAGGGAAGGGCTCGCCCCAGTAGCGCTGGCGCGAGAAGATGGCGTCGCGCAGACGGTAGTTCACCTTCACGCGGCCTATCCCTTTCTCCTCGATATAGCGTTTGGTGGCGGCTATGGCGTCCTTTACCTCCATGCCGTTGAGGTCGAGGCCGGGGCCGGCAGAGTTTATCATGCGCCCCTCTTTGGCGTCGAAACTCTCCTCTGACACGTCGGCGCCCTCGATCAGGGGGATTACCGGCAGGTTGAAGTGACGGGCAAAAGCGTAGTCGCGCGAGTCATGCGCCGGAACGGCCATGATGGCGCCCGTGCCGTAGCCGGCCAGCACATAGTCACTCACATATACGGGAATCTCCTTGCCAGAAAGCGGATTCACGGCGTAGGCGCCTGTGAACACGCCCGAAACGGTCTTGTCGATAAGGCGCTCGCGCTCGGTCTTGCGTTTCACCTGCTCGCGGTAGTCGGCCACGGCCTGACGCTGCCCGGGGGTGGTGATCATGTCGACATACTTGCTCTCGGGTGCGAGCACCATGAAGGTGACGCCGAATACGGTGTCGGCCCTGGTGGTGAAGACGGTCATCTCCACATCGCTGTCGGCGATGCGGAACTGCATCTCGGCACCCTCCGAGCGGCCGATCCAGTTGCGCTGGGTCTCTTTTATCGAATCGGACCAGTCGACGGTGTCAAGGTCGTCGAGCAGACGGCCGGCGTAGGCGCTCACGCGCAGACACCACTGGTACATCAGTTTCTGCTCCACGGGGTAGCCGCCGCGCACCGAGACACCCTCGCTCACCTCGTCGTTGGCAAGAACGGTGCCGAGTTTCGGGCACCAGTTCACCATGGTGTTGCCCAGGTAGGCGATGCGGTAGTTCATCAGCATGTCTGACTTCTCTTTTTCGGTCATGGCGTTCCACTCGGCGGCGGTGAAGGTGAGTGTCTTCCCTTCGGCGGCGTGGATCCCCTCAGAGCCGTGTGCGGCGAAGTGCTCTGTCAGCTCGGCGATGGGGCGGGCCTTGCCGAGTTCTGTATCATACCAGTGGCCGAACATCTCGATGAAAGCCCACTGCGTCCAGTGATAGTAGCCGGGGTCGCATGTGCGGATCTCGCGGTCCCAGTCGTAGCAGAACCCTATGCGGTCAAGCTGCGAGCGGTAGCGGGCTATGTTCTCGGTGGTGGTCTTCTCGGGGTGTTGTCCGGTCTGGATGGCATACTGTTCGGCGGGGAGGCCGTAGGCGTCGTAACCCATGGGGTGAAGCACGTTGTAGCCGCGCAGACGCTTGTAGCGGGCGAAGATGTCAGATGCTATGTAGCCCAACGGATGCCCCACGTGCAGACCGGCTCCCGAAGGGTAGGGAAACATGTCAAGCACATAGAACTTCGGGCGCGAGGGGTCGGCCTCGACGTGGTAGGTCTTGTCATCTTTCCAGCGCTGCTGCCAGCGCTGTTCGATATCTCGGTGGTTATATTCCATATATAGTGATGTTGTTGGCTTATGGATAGGGTAGGGGAGAGGGTGCTCAGCGGCTCATCTCGAGCATGCGCTCGATCGGTTTCACGGCCTTGGCGGCGATGTCGGGGTCCACGGTGATCTCGGGACTCATGTCGCGCAGGCAGTCGCGCAGTTTCTCAAGGGTGTTGAGTTTCATGAACGAGCACTCGTTGCAGCTGCAGCCGGCCTCGTCGGGCGGAGCCGGGATGAACGTCTTGTCGGGACACTCCTTGCGCATCTGGTGCAGTATGCCGCTTTCGGTGACCACGATGAACTCGGGGCTGTCGCTTGCCTTGGCGAAGTCGAGAAGGGCTTTGGTCGAGCCTACCTTGTCGGCGAGCATCTGCACAGGTTTCTTGCACTCGGGGTGCACCAGCACCGGGGCACCGGGATGCTCTTTCTTCAGGGCGATCAGCTTTTCGAGCGAGAACTGCTCGTGCACATGGCAGGCACCGTCCCATATCAGCATCTCGCGTCCGGTGACCGAGCTGATGTAGTTGCCCAGGTTGCGGTCGGGGCCGAAGATGATGGGGGTGTCTGACGGCAGGGCCTCGACAATCTGCCGGGCGTTCGACGATGTAACCACCACATCGGTGTGCGCCTTCACGGCCGCCGAGGTGTTGACATACGACACCACCGTGTGCCCCGGATGCTCGGCCACGAAAGCGGCGAACTCGTCGGCCGGACATGAGTCGGCCAGCGAACACCCCGCGCCGAGGTCGGGCACCAGCACCGTCTTGTCGGGGCAGAGTATCTTTGCGGTCTCCCCCATGAAGTGAACTCCGCAGAGCACGATCACCCGGTTCGGCAACGTGCGGGCGATCTGGGCCAGCGCCAGCGAGTCGCCGATGAAATCGGCCACATCCTGCACATCGCCCGGGGTGTAGAAATGGGCGAGCACCACAGCGTCGCGCTGCTTTTTCAGTCCGGCTATTTCCCGGGCCAGGGAGTTTTCAACATTCATTTTTTTATAAAAAGAGTTTTAGGTTTCGGAAAAGAAAATTCTGCCTCCGGCCAAAAATCCCCGAATATTAATAAGGGCTGTTGAAAGCGCTGATAACTTCCGGGGTGAAAATTTGCATTTTCGGGTTATCAACACCATGCCCGGTGCAGTCAACAGCTTATCAACAGCGCAAGGCTTGACTTTCAGCGTATTCAGGTGGTTATCAACACCCTGTTAATAACATGCAAAGTTAGTAACTTTCTGTGACATTGCCTATTGAAATCTGTGGAAAACCATATTGAAAACAGTGTGAAAACAAACTTTCACACCGTTTGGAGTTTTCCCTGCCTCTGATTAAGCCCTTCTGTCACCCGAATTTCCAAATTTCCTCTCCACAATTTCCACAAAACTTTTTCCACGGTTTTCAACACTGTTTTCCACACCCGCTGCCACCATCCGATACCCCCTCCCGGCTCCCTCATTCCCTCCCCCGGAAAAACCGGCACCCACCCCGCTTTTTTATTATTCCTGAGGGGAAATTATTGTTTTTCTAATAATTAGTGGTATATTTGTCAAGTGGAAAGGCTGAGGCCTATACACTATACAATTGTGTTCTGTATTTGCTAATGAACTGGTTTACATAAATATGAATGTGAATGCAGATTCTATTTGAAAAGATTTATATACAATGCGGCAAATAGTGGATCGGAATGCCGCCCTATATGTGTGAGAAACAAGGAACAAATAATATCATAGATTCATTTGGCAGACGGTTTGAGATTGGTTGCCGTCTGCCGGTCAAATTTCATATTTGACATTTTACCAGTTCAATAATCCCGCGAGTGGGCCGGCCGTGAAGGTTGGTCCACTCTTTTTTATCGGTTTTGTGTGATGTTTTCTGACGGTTTTTGTATTTTTGTTAAAAGTTTGGAAGAATAGACAACTGATCATGGATATAGATTTGCTGAATGAGATTGAACGACGCGCCATGGCCGGTGACGTTGCCGACATTGACATGCTGGTGGAATTTGCCGGTACGGTAGCGGCCGA
>USKE01000169.1 GCA_900555165.1 uncultured Porphyromonadaceae bacterium
CGCACCCGCCACGCCCGACAGCCGCCACGGCATGATAGCCTGGGATGTACCGTTCGCACCCGGGCGCCTCACCGTCGAGGCATGTGACTCAGAAGGGAACACCGCCGCCACCGACACCATTGCCACCACTGGACGCCCCCACGCCCTGCGCGTGACGGCACAGCGCGACGGCGACCTGGCACACGTGCTGGTTGAGGTGGTCGACGAGAACGGCCTGCGCGTACCCCTGGCCGACAATATGGTCACCTGCCATTGCGAGGGGGGCCGCCTGCTCGGGCTGGAAGGCACCGGCAACACCGACATGAGCCATCCCCGCGCCACAGAGCGCCGTGCATCGTCGGGCCGTGTGCTGGCATACGTCGCGCTCACCGACGGCACACCCGCACACCTGCGTTTCACGTCGCCGCTGCTCGACAGCGCCGAGATATCGCTCTGACACACCTGCCTCAGACTCCGGAATCCTAAAAACCTAAAACCCTAAAATCACATAAATAATGAAAAAATCCTTACTCCTTGGGGCGGCCATGCTTGCCGGTTCGCTCTGCGCCGGCGCCGAAGTGGCCTCGACACTCTACCTCATCGGCGAACCCGCCGGCGGCTGGGACACTTCGAAAGGCATCGAGATGACCAAGACCTCAGACGGCGTCTTTGAAATCGACGTGGAACTCCAGGGTACCAACAGTTTCGGTTTCGTAAAGACCCTCGGCGGCGACTGGACAGCCTTCAACTCATGCCGCTACACCCCGGCCGAACGTGGCCAGGTGCCCGTGATCGGCGAGAACGAGATGCTCTACACCGGCGATGACTCAAACGACTATTCGTGGGATCTCGGCGCCGGCTCATACCACTTCACCGTCGACACCAACACAATGAAGTTCATCCTCGCCGAGAGCTCAGGCGGCGGCGACACCCCGGTTCCTCCCGCGGTTACCGACCTCTTCTTCACCGGCGAGGTAAACAGCTGGAGTTTCCTCGACGACTACAAGCTCGAGAACGACGGCAAACTCTATTACTACCGCGCCGGCGTAATCCGCGGCGGCCTCCCCTTCAAGATTTCGGCCAATAACTGGAATCCCGCCTACACCTCGCAGAACGAGAACATGGTAAAGGGGCAGAACTACAGCCTGACTTTCGGCGACGGGCTCACCAACATGGCGCTTGCCGAGGATATTGAAGACGCCGTGCTCATCGTCAACACCGAATCGCTCACGCTCACCGTGACCGATGCCGCCGCAATCGGCGCCATCGAGGCCGACAGCGATCACCCCGCCGAATACTATACCCTGCAGGGGGTGCGCGTGGCCAACCCCACCGAGGGCTTCTACATCGTGCGCCGTGGCGCCGAGGTTTCCAAGACCTATATACACGGAACCGGACACCGCTGAAACCGGCGGATACGCTCCGATAGACATCTTGCTTATCTTTTTCACCGGGAGGACGGCATGACAACTACCGTCATATCGTCCTACCGCTGTTTTTTGTATGCTTTTACAATAACTGCGTGAACCCTATCTATTTACCTTAACCAAATGAAATACAGGATACTGACCATCCTGGCAGCGGTACTCGGCCTGATTGCGCCGGCCCGCGCCATGCAATACGCCGGCGCCGACATTTCGATGCTCCCGCTCTACGAGCAGATCGGTGCCCGATACAACGACTGTGACGGCAATCCGCTCCCCGACAACGACGTGATCAAATGGTATGCCGCCCAGGGGATGAACACCATGCGCGTGCGCCTGTTCGTTGACCCCTCGAAACAGCTTGAGTCTAACTACAAATACGACAACGGCAAGATCGTGGTCGACCGTCAGGACGGCCTCAGCGGCAAGCCCGACCAGAATGTATGCCAGACCAAAGAGTACATACTCCCCATCTGCCAGCGCATCAAGCAGGCCGGCCTGAAACTGATTCTCGACTTCCACTATTCCGACTACTGGGCCGACCCGGCAAAGCAATGGACCCCGGTTGACTGGCGCGGGCTCTCTGACGACCAGCTCTATCAGAAGATCTACGACTACACCAAAGAGACCCTGCAGTGGTTCAAAGACCGCGGCGTGGTGCCCGACATGATCCAGACCGGCAACGAAATCAGCTGGGGCATGCTCTGGGGGACACCCAACAGCGGCACCCTGCACCGTGCCGCCAACTGGGACTGGGACTCTGAATGGAACCGCCTGACCACGCTGCTCAAACGCGCGGGCGACGCCTGCCGCGAGATATGCCCCCTGGCAAAGATCATACTCCATACCGAACAGGTCACCAACGAGTCGAACCTCTGGAACTTCTACCGCCACATAGGCGACGCCGGCGTAAACTACGACATCATCGGCCTGAGCTGGTACCCCTACTGGCACGGCGACATGGACACGCTTGAATACGTGCTCGGCAAGATCGAGGAGAATTTCCCCGGCAAGCAGGTGATGCTTATGGAATTCAACCACCCCTACAACTGGAGAGAGGGTGGCTCTGACGATTTCTACAACAAATATCCCCCCACTTACGAGGGGCAGCAGAAATGCACCCAGGCCACCATCGACGTGCTGAACCGTCACCCGGCCGCAAACGGCCTGATCTGGTGGTGGGCCGAATTCAACAAGAACCAGTACAACCACTACGAAGGCGAGGGATGGGACGGCTGGTACAGCTCGCCCCTGTTCGACAGCAACAACGGCAACGCCACTCCGGCCACACGCCTGGTGGCCGACTATGCCAAGGCCGACCCCGGCTACAGCATCTATTTCGTGAATCTGCCCGCAAGCTGGAGCGCCGCCGGCCTCTACGCCTTCAACAACGACAACGGCCAGTTCTTCCAGGAGACCGACTGGCCCGGCAACGCCCTGGTGCCCACCGACCGCACCTACAAGGGCAAACAGGTATGGAAATACACCCTCTCTGACGAGAACTACAAACGCCTGGTGGTGAACAACCGCCACGACGACGGCAACGGCAACTACGTGTCGACCGACCAGAGCATCGACTTCGACTATGCTCCCAACGCCATCTATGAGCTATCAGACTGGCGTTCCTACGACAGCAATAGTCAGATGTGGAAATACGAACTCAGTAAACAGGACGGCGCCACCCTCGACGACCCGTACGTATATCTGGTGGTTCCCGACAGCTGGACCAACCCCGTTGTAAGCGCCTGGACCAACGACGGCGACAACGAATGTGACGCCACGTCGCTCGAAGACTCCGGCCTTACCTGGCAGGGGCGCAAGGTATGGAAAAAGACCTTTACCGGCGACAAGCACAACACCCTGCTTTTCTATGACTATCCCTGGGAGAACGGCCGCATTGCCGAAAACCGCCAGTTTGTAAACGGCGCCCTCTACATCATATCCGACGAGAAAAACTGCCAGTGGAACAAGCGTTACACCGCAGCCTATATCCTCGACCCCGGCTTTGACGGCACCGGCATGCCCGACAACATTGACCTTTACGGCCACGTCAACGGCATCGAGGACTGGAGCGACAGCGCCATGGCATTCCGCGCCCGCCGCACCGGCAGCGGCCGCTATTATTTCGACCTTGATGTGACAAAGGAATCGTGGTTCCGCCTACGCATCAACGGCACCCCCTACGGCCCCGAATCGCAGGATTATGACCGCGACCTCGCAACTGTCGACAACGAGGTGCGCGTGCGCGAGAACTACAACAAGGCGTTCCACATCACCACTGCCGGCTCATACACCATAACCGTAGAGTGGCGCGAGGGCGACAACAACCAGTACATGCTCAGCGTGGGCCCGCGCCGCCAGCCCGTGGCATGGCCCGACCTCTACATCATCGGCGACCAGAACGAGAAGAACTGGAAAGCCTCGGCCGACTGGCGCCTCAACCCCGACGGCAACGGCAAATACACCATAACCCGCGGCGACAGCTACCCCGCGAGCTGGTTCAAGGTATCTACCGCCGACTGGACCGAGACATATTCGACCGGCAAGAGCGTGCTCCCCAACCACACGTATCTCTGCGGCGAGAACTATGACGGAACAGCGAACATGCATGTCGACAGCGACATCGCCGGCAGCAACTCTGACGGCAGCAAGGCGATCGCCATCTTCGACTGCATCGAGAACACCTTCCGTATCGAGGCCTGGACAGCCGACAAGTTCGCTGACCGCGACCACAAGCGCATCTACATACACTTCGGCCACAACCGCCAGCAGTTCGGCACCGACGACACCCCGCGCGTGCACCTGTTCGACCGCAACCGCACCACCACCCCCTCTGACGAGGAACTCAACGGCTACAACTCGTTCGACCTGGTTCGTGCCGACAGCTCAGACCCCACCTACGACCTCTGGTACTACGAGCTTACCGACGACCAGATGAACTGGGCCGAGGACGCCACATTCTTCTACACCAACAAAGACACCGCCGGCGGCAAGTACGCCAAATACACCTGCGGCATCTACTTCAACGGCCAGGACTTCAACTGGGATTTCCGCAACTGGCACAAATACATCTACTATGTTGACGTGGCCGACAACTACAACGGCAAAGCCACCCAGTCATACATCACCTGGGACCAGCTGCGCCCCCTGCGCGTGGCCGACGAGAACGGAATATACCCCGGCAAACAGGAACTCTGCGTGGTAGGCTGCGGTTTCAAGGCCATTGATCAGGGCCAGGAGGGGCGCAACGGCTGGGACCGCATCGTGGACCGCACCGTATTCCGTGCCGACGCCACCATGAACGTCTTCTACGTCGAAAACATGCAGAAAGGCTCCACCGTGCCCAGCACCACCCTCGGTGGCACCGGTTACAACGGCGCGAAATTCAAGATGTCGTGGATCTGGCCCTGGAAATGGTGGAACGAGTGCCGTTCGACCGGTACCGAGAAAGACGACATCTTCGACCAGCGTGCGTGGGCCACCTTCAACCTCGGCATCATCGGCTACGACCCCACCCGGGCCCCAGCCGCCGCCCCCAGGTCGATGTC
>USKE01000170.1 GCA_900555165.1 uncultured Porphyromonadaceae bacterium
CCCGGCCAGTAACATTTTCTGTTTTGTCTCTTTTTTCATGATTGCAGTCGATTACAGTATGCGCGCGGCCTTCTGTATGCCCGGTATGCGGCGCACCTGCGCGCAGAGGTCTTCCATCCCCTCGACGTCTGACACCAACAGCGAGAGGTCGCAGGTGAACACCTCTTTTTCGGCACGGATGTCGAGCGCGCGGATGTCGAGCGACAGGTGCGTGGAAATCAGCGAGATCAGCTCGTGCAGAATGCCGTGGCGGTCGATGCCTTCAATTCGCACATGGGCCAGGAAACGGCCTCCGTTCACTTCCCAGCGGGCCGAGAGGATGCGCGGGCCGTATGATGCCTTGAGTACCGAGGCGCGCGGGCAGTCGAGACTGTGCACCTCGACTTCGCCGTCGTCGGTTATGAATCCGAGCACGGCGTCGCCGGGGATGGGGTAACAGCATCCGGCGAACCGGAAATTGGTGCCCCCCTTCTCGTCATAGCGCAGCACGTATGTTTCCTTGGTGTTGATGCGGGGCTTGGCGTCGCCGGCGGTGAGCTGTTTCATCTCGGGTTCCGGCGCCGGAGTGCCACGCCCTATCAGTTTCAGCAGCAGCCGCTTTGTCTTCGAGCTCTCTTTTTTCAGATTCTTGATCACATACTCGTTGAGCATGATCTCCTGATTGCCGAGACGGTAATAGAAGTCATCGCGGCTGTCGCTCTTATATAGGCCCATTACCTTGGTGATGGCTATGTTGTCATCCTTTATGTCGTTGTCTTTGAGGAACTGCTCGAAAATCTCGCGTCCTTTGGCTATGGTGGGCTGCTGCAGTTTGCGCAGAGCCTGGCGCAGACGCGTCTTCCCCTTGGCTGTGGCCAGGAAGTCGACCCATTCGGGCTTGGGCTGTTGCGACTGTGATGTAAGCACCTCCACCTGGTCGCCCGACTTGAGCCGCTGGCTCAGCGGCACAAGCTTGTGGTTTACCTTGCCGGCTATGCAGTGTATGCCTATCTGGGTGTGGAGGTTGAAGGCCACGTCGAGCACAGTGGCGTCGGCCGGGAGGGTGATGAGTTCCCCCTTGGGCGTGAATACCACTATCTCCGAGGCGAACAGATTGAGTTTCAGCGTATCGAGGAAATCGAGGGCGTTGGGCTCGGGGTCGTTCAGTATATCCTTGATGGTCGAGAGCCATACGTTGAGTTCCGACTCCTCGTCACCTTCGCCGACCTTGTATTTCCAGTGGGCGGCAAACCCTTTTTCGGCAATCTCATCCATGCGGCGCGAGCGTATCTGCACCTCCACCCAATTGCCGTCGGGGCCCATGACGGTGAGGTGCAGGGCCTGGTAGCCGTTGGCCTTGGGGTTCGAGATCCAGTCGCGCGTGCGGTCGGGATGCAGACGGTAGATGTCGGTGATGGCCGAATAAATCTGCCAGCAGATGGCTTTCTCTTTGGCCGGGTCGTCGCAGTCGAAGATTATGCGCGCCGCATACAGGTCATATACCTCCTCGAAAGGAATGTGCTTGGTTTCCATCTTGTTCCAGATGGAATAGACCGATTTCACACGGGCTTTCGCGCTGTATTTCAGCCCCATGTCGTCGAGGGCCTTGCGTATCGGCGCCGAGAAGTGGTTGAAGATGTCCTCGCGTTCGCGGGCGGTGGCGTTTATCTGTTCGGTGAGGCGGTTCCAGGCGTTGGGATGCTCGTATTTGAACGACAGATCCTCGAGTTCGGTCTTTATGGCGAACAGACCAAGCCTGTGGGCCAGCGGAGCATATATATATAGTGTCTCGCCGGCAATCTTGTACTGCTTGTTGGGCGCCATTGAACCCAGGGTGCGCATGTTGTGCAGACGGTCGGCCATCTTGATCAGCACCACGCGAATGTCTTCAGACATCGTGAGCAGCAGCTTGCGGAAATTCTCGGCCTGTGCCGACGCCTTGTCGCCGAATATGCCCCCCGAGATTTTTGTGAGCCCTTCGACCAGCTGCGCTATCTTCGGCCCGAAATTCTGCTCGATATCCTCTACGGTGTAGTCGGTATCCTCTACCACGTCATGCAGCAGGGCCGCGCAGATCGAGGTCGACCCCAGTCCGATCTCCTGGCTCGCAATCTTGGCCACTGCGATGGGGTGGAGGATATACGGCTCGCCCGACCGGCGCCTGATGCCCTTGTGAGCCTCTTTGGCGAAAGCGAAGGCACGCTCGATTATCTCGACTTTCTTCCGGTGGTTCGAGGCCAGGTAGCCGTCGAGCACCTCGCGGAAAGCCGCCTCGATCTGGCGGTCTTCTTCGGGCGTGGTAAATGCGTTCTTCTTCGGCGCCGGCTGTGCGGCGCTTTGCGCGGGAGGAGTCATCGCCTGTCGGTCATGCTGACCGGGCTGTGGTTGCTTGGGGGTCATGGGCAATTTGTCTTAGACAATCTCTTAAACCACAAATTTAGCGATTTTTTCTTTATGCCGCTCTCACTCCCCGATTTTTTACAAATGATATTCTGGCCACGGCCTGTAATTGCGGGTCAGAATTTCTGCATGTCTACCAGGTGACGGTAGTAGCCGTCGGCGGCGATGAGCTGTTCGTGGGTGCCTGATTCGACGATGCGCCCTTCGTGGAGCACGCAGATTATGTCGGCGTTACGGATTGTCGACAGGCGGTGGGCGATGACCAGTGTGGTGCGCCCCTTCATCAGACGCTCAAGCGCCTCCTGCACAAGCTGTTCGCTCTGGGTGTCGAGGGCCGATGTTGCCTCGTCGAGGATAAGGATGGGCGGGTTCTTCAGGATGGCGCGCGCTATCGAGATGCGCTGGCGCTGGCCTCCCGAAAGGCGGCAGCCGCGGGCGGCGATGTTGGTGTCGTAGCCATGCTCAGACTCTGAGATGAAACCGTCGGCGTTGGCGATGCGGGCAGCCTGGCGCACCTGTTCGATGTCGGCGTTGTCGACGCCGAAGGCTATATTGTTGAAGAATGTGTCGTTGAACAGGATGGCCTCCTGGTTCACGTTGCCCATCAGCGAGCGCAGGTCGTGCACGGCCATCTGGCGTATGTCGACCCCGTCGATGGTGATTGACCCGGCGCTGACGTCGTAGAAACGCGGCAGCAGGTCGGCAAAGGTGGATTTGCCCGACCCTGACTGCCCCACAAGCGCCACGGTGGAGCCGGCGGGGATGTCGAGGCTCACGTCGTGCAGCACTTCGTTGTCGCCGTAGCTGAACGATACGCCGCGGTAGCTGATGTTGCCACGGAACTTCTCGATAGTTTTGGGCACCACGGGGTCTTTGATGGGATTGTCGGCCGAGAGGATCTTGTCGACGCGCACCATCGACGCCAGGCCTTTCTGTATCGAATAGATGGCTTTTGAGAGGTCTTTGGCGGGGTTGATGATCGAGTAGAAGATGACCATGTAGTAGATGAACGATGCCGCGTTGAGCGACGAGACACCGGTCAGAATCAGCGTGCCGCCGAACCATAGCACGATGGCGATGGCTGTGGTGCCCAGGAACTCGCTCATCGGGTGTGCCAGGTTCTGGCGCCGCGCAATGCGGTTCGAGAGGCTGTAGAACACCTGGTTCTCGCAGTGGAACCTGCCGCGCACCTTGGCCTCGGCGTTGAAGGCCTTGATGATGCGCAGACCCCCCAGACACTCCTCGATGTTCGACATCAGCAGACCCCACTGATTCTGCTGTTCGAGCGACTTGCGCTTGAGCGCCTTGCCGACCTTGCCCATCACCAGACCGGCTATGGGCAGCAGCACGAGTACGAAAAGCGTGAGCTGCCACGATATGGCTATCATCATGGCCCGGGAGACGATGATCATCACCGGGCCTGGCTGCCACGAGATGACGAGCATCATCGAGATGCAGGCGATGATCATCACCGGATTCTTGAACATCATGTCGAGCGAGGCCATGATGGAGTTCTCGATTTCGGCCACGTCGCCGCTCATGCGGGCCATGACGTCGCCTTTGCGCTCGTTGGTGAAGAATCCGATGGGTAGGGTCACGATCTTGTCGAATACGTGGTTGCGGATATCGCGCACGATGCCGTTGCGCATCGGCACCACAAAATAAGTGGCCAGGTAGGTCACACCTGTCTTGAAGGCCGTCATCACCACCAGCAGGGCAGCCAGGCATGCAAGGGCCATTCCCTGGCCGTAGTTGACTATCGCCTCCTGGGTGTAGTAGTAAAAATCGTTGACCGCGACATCTTTCAGCGAGCCGCTGCCCAGGGGCATGTAGGTGTAGACCTGGTCGTTGACCTTGAAAAGCATCTGCAGTATCGGGATGATGACTGCAAACGAAAACAGGGTCAGCACAGCTGCCAGAATGTTGAAGATGATGCTGAGTATGAGATATTTCTTGTACGGAGGCACGAAACGCCTCAATATCTTGAAAAATTCTTTCATTTAACGGTTCTTACGGTGACTGGAGCGTGGAGGCACATGGCGGTTGCGGTGCATCCGTTCGGGCGGTCGCTACATGCAGCGACCCTACAATGAAATGCAGAAGATGATGGCACCTGCCTGATACAGACAGGTGCATCCTTGCATCTTCATAACGTTGCGGGATAACCGCTTATTTTACGAGGGCGCTGACGCGGGCGTCAAAATCTTCGGCGGTCATCAGACCCACATCCTTGGTGACTGCGCCGTCGGCGGCTACATAGCTCACCTGGGGGATTGATTCCACGCCGTACTGGGCGGCAATCTCGGGATGCACGTCAACGTCGACAGCATAGAAAAGTGCCTGGCCGGCATATTTTTTTGCGGCCTCCTCGAAAATCGGTGTGAATTTGCGGCAGGGTCCGCACCAGGTGGCGTTGAAGTCGATGATCACCGGCTTACCTTGGGCAACGGGGAGTGTCTCGCCTTTCTTGAGCTCGATTACGCCATCGGCTGTAACAGGCGCGGCCTCG
>USKE01000171.1 GCA_900555165.1 uncultured Porphyromonadaceae bacterium
TGGCCGCTGTCGCGTCACGGTCTGGGGAGTGTGGCGGTGATGCTCTTCTTCGGCATCGTGCCCGTGGCGCTTACCTACTACCTGCAGTCGGGCGTGATAAGCGGCCGTGCGGTGGTGCTCGGCATTGCCGTCGGCGCTCTGGCATGCAACATCCTGCTTGTAAACAACTACCGCGACCGTGTTGACGATGCCGCCGTGGGCAAGATTACTGATGTGGGAATCGTGGGTGCCCGCGCGGCACGGCTTATATATGTAGCCAACGGTGTGCTTGCCGTGGCGCTGACATGCCGTATCTGGTACGAGGCCGGGGCATGGACACTCGTCTTCCCCGCCGTGTATCTGGGCATAATGACCGCTCTGTGGCGGCGCCTCTGCACACGCGAGGGGCACGCGCTGAATCCTGTGCTGGGGATGACGGCCATGTCTGAACTCTTCTTCACCCTGGCGCTTGTGATTGCGGGCGCCGTCAACTTCGCGCAACAATGAGGCTCGACTCACTCGCCATAACGAATTTCAAGAACATCGCCGACGCCCGGCTTGAGTTCAGCGGCAACGTGAACTGCCTGCTGGGCGACAACGGCATGGGCAAGAGCAATCTGCTTGATGCCATATACACCCTGAGTTTCACCAAAAGTTTCTCGGGGCTGCCCGACCTGCAGCTTATCAGGCGCGGCGAGGATTTCGCCACATTGCGCGGGCATTATACCCGCCGCGGAGCCGCCGAAGAACTTACCATGGGGCTGCAGCAGGGGCGGCGCAAGTCGTTCAAGCGCATGGGCAAGGAGTATGAGCGGCTGAGCGCCCACATCGGGGCGTTTCCGCTTGTGATGGCCTCGCCGGCCGACAGCGCGCTTGTCACCGGCACGGGCGAGGAGCGCCGCCGGTTCATGGACCAGGTGATCTCGCAAGGCGACCCTGTGTATCTCGACGCCCTGATTCGCTACAACCGCTCGCTGCAACAGCGCAACCGCATGTTGCGCGACCATATCGTTGACCACGGGCTTTACGAGGCTGTGGAGATGGCCATGGAGGGTGCGGCGGCATATATAACCCGCGCCCGCAAGGCGTGGGTCGACGAACTGACCGGCATTTTCGGCCGGTATTACCATGCCGTGGCCTCGCCCGACGAGGTGCCTTCGCTTACGCTCGACGGCCACACGGCCTCGGGCACCCCTCTGCGCGAACTGCTTGACAGCGCGCGCCGTCACGACGAAATCGTGGGGCACACCTCGGTGGGGCCGCACCGCGACGACCTTGACCTGCGCCTCGACGGCATGGGGGTGCGTCGCACCGCCTCACAGGGGCAGCAGAAGACGTATGTGCTGGCCCTGCGTCTGGCGCAGTATGAATTCCTGGCACGTGCCACAGGACTGAAACCGTTGCTGCTGCTCGACGATGTGTTTGACAAGCTCGACGCCACACGAGTGGAGAGGCTCGTGGAGATGGTGTCGTCAGAGAGTTTCGGGCAGATCTTCATCACCGACACCAATCGCTCGCATCTTGACTCGATCATGGCCCGCGCCGGGGGCGACCACCGGTCGTGGCTGGTGAGCGGCGGCCGGTTCGAGGAGGCGCAGTGACGGCGAGGATGCAGCTGCTTATGTGACTTATGTTACTTATGTTACTTATGTGACTTATGTGAGATGGAGAGACACGACCCGCAGACGATACGCCAGATAATCGATGCCGTGATGGACCGCTCGGCCTCGCGCGACGCTTTCCTTGACCACCGCGCCGCGGCGCTGTGGGCCGATGTGGCCGGCGCTGACATAAACCGGCAGACCTCGCGCCGATACTGCTCGAATGGCGTGCTGCATGTCTACATCACGTCGGCACCGCTGAAGACCGAGCTGTCGTTCCTGCGCGAGACGCTTGCGCGCAGGATTAACGATATTTTAGGCAAGGAGGTGGTAACGCAGATAGTGATACACTGACGCCCGGTTGACCATGATACAGACTGATGATTGTCACAACGATATATTAAAAAGCCATGAACGCTGAGATAAAGATACCCCCCTGCACCAACGAGAAGGTGCCCGCTCCGGCAGTGAAATTCCGTCACAGCCACCCGCTGCAGACTCGTTTCAACGATTTCGATGTGTTCGGCCACATGAACAACACAGCCTACTTCTCACTGCTTGACCTGGGCAAGGTGAACTACTACAAGGCCGTGCTGGGCGACAAGTTCGATTTCCTGCAGATTGCCGTGGTGATTGTGAACATCAACATCTCGTTTTTCTCGCCGGCATATTTCAACGAGCCGCTTGTGGTGCTTACCGCGTGCGAGAAACTGTCGGTGCACAGCCTGATACTCGAGCAGAGGGTCGTGAACCCCGAGACCGGCGACGTGAAATGCGTAGCCCGCTCTGTGATGGCCGGATTCGACATAAAGAACGCCACAGGCATCGAGATTCCCGCCGAATGGGCCCGTGCGATCGCCGATTTTGAGAATTGGGACTAAAACATTACCTTTGTGTAATTCAATATCCGCAGAAATGAGCGAGACCAAAGATACAACGGCGGCCGCAGCCCGCACCGCCGCAGACATCGCCGCCACCATGCGCGCCATCATCGAGGCCGAGAGCCGCGCTCTCAGTCAGATACCGGTCACCGACGACTACGCCCGCGCGGTAGACCTTATCGTGCAACGTGTCTGGAACGGCCACGGCAAACTCGTGGTCTCGGGCATGGGCAAATGCGGCCAGATTGCCATGAACATCGCCACGACGTTCTGTTCGACCGGCATCCCGGCGGTGAACCTGCATCCGGCCGAGGCCCAGCACGGCGACCTCGGGATACTACAGCCGGGCGATGTGATGCTGCTGCTGTCGAATTCGGGCAAGACCCGCGAGATCCTTGAGCTTGTCGACCTGGCGCATAACCTCTATGACGGGGTGCCGGTGATCGTGATTACCGGCAAAGCCGACTCGCCGCTGGCTCTGATGGCCGACGTGACGCTCTGGACCGGAGGCGCCCCCGAAGTATGCCCGTTAGGGCTTACCCCCACCACATCCACCACGATGATGACCGTCATCGGCGACGTGCTGGTGGTGAACACCATGCTGGCCACGGGATTCACCCGCGAACAGTATGCCCTGAGGCATCACGGTGGCTATCTCGGCAATCAGGCCCGCAAAAAAATCTGATTCCACAGCAAACCATATATTCCCCTGCAGGTTTTCTACTGTGGGAGATACGTAAGAAATACAAAATCTAAAAACATACAGACCTATGTCAAGTGCCAATCCGGCCGGAGCGCCAAACACCGCCCTGCCTCATATCGAAGATCTCAATGTGGCCATCGTAGTGGCCGAATGGAACTCACACATCACCTCGCGTCTGCTTGACGGCGCCCTCTATGTGTTCAAGAACGAGGGGTACGAGCCGGATGCGATAGATGTCTACAATGTGCCCGGCACGGTGGAACTCACGTTCGCCGCCTCGCGCCTGATCGAGACCGAGCAGTACGACGCCGTGATTGTGATAGGCTGTGTGATACGCGGCGGCACACCCCATTTCGAATATGTGTGCCAGAGCGTGACCGAAGGTATCGCCAAGCTCAACGCCGACAGCGATATCCCGGTGATTTTCGGTGTGCTCACCGTAAACACCGAGCAGGAGGCCCTTGACCGCGTCGGCGGCAAGATGGGTCACAAAGGTGTGGAGGCCGCAGTGGCCGCCATCAAGATGGTGGACTTCAACCGCACCGTCGAAGGGATGATTGATGACGACGATGATGATGACGACGAGGTCGACAGCGTTGATTACGGCGCTTACGACGAAGAAGACCGCTGACGCCCGCACGCCCACCGCACTATGCCGGTCGTAACGGCACATATTAATTTAGGCTCTAACGCGGGGCCCTCGCGACAGATACTGGAGGCAGCCATCGAGGCTGTCGAAGGGCTGTCGGAGGGCCCTGCGCTACATTCGCACCCGGTGGAAAGCGAACCCTGGGGGTTTGAGTCGCCGAACCGGTTCCTCAATGTGGGTGTGGAGATAGAGACCTCCCTGCCGCCGGAAACGCTGCTTGACCGCTTGCAGGAGATAGAACGCCGGGTGGCTGCACGTTTCGTGGCCGACAACCGGCACCGGAATGCCGACGGCTCTTATCGCGACCGCGCCCTTGACATAGATATAATTTATTACGGGGATATTGAAATGCACACCCCGCGGCTTACACTTCCGCACCCGCGCCGCCTGGAACGCGATTTCGTGATGATACCGCTCAGGGAGATAGCCGCCATGCGCGGTCGCGACATATTTTAATCGGTTAACTTAAAACATGCAATGTTTTAACCAAAAAAATATTACTGAATTATAAATAGAAACAACCTGCGGCTTATTGTATTGCGCATGTGAATTGCTTGTTGTAATTTTGCACCACTTAACCGCCCGAGATATGAAAATTGACGGCGGCAGAGATGAGATTATCCCAATCATATCCATAATCTAATCCTAATCACGCCCGGCGAGACCGGGTAATACCCAAGCGACGAGAAACC
The DNA here is from genome assembly GCA_900555165.1 of uncultured Porphyromonadaceae bacterium. Classification (GTDB taxonomy): domain Bacteria; phylum Bacteroidota; class Bacteroidia; order Bacteroidales; family Muribaculaceae; genus UBA7173. The sequence continues at coordinate 4,506 of USKE01000171.1, forward strand.
CTTTGACGGGTTGTTGGTCGATAGACCGGGTAAGTGAACCGCCGTTGAACAAGTCAGCCAAGCGGTGTCATACTGCGCCGGTTTTCCCCTCAGTGCAAAATAATAGTATGTTGAGAAGATTATTGTTTCCTGATATTCAGATTACTCCGGGTCACGTGTGACACGGGGCGGGACAGACCGCGAGGTTTTTCCATAATTTGGATAATGCTTTCTATCATAATGGCAAATTTGAAATTGATGATGTGAACTGAGGTATTGACAATTGATATCGACAAGGAATATCAAGGTTTCCGTGAGGAAACCGTCAATGACCGTCAATCAGCTTTCTCTCCACGGCTTTGGCAGCAGAGTCTCTCTCCCGGCCCCGCGCCG
>USKE01000172.1 GCA_900555165.1 uncultured Porphyromonadaceae bacterium
TTGCCGCCACAATCGAGAACTTCTCGGTAAGCGAGGCCACGGACTACACCGTAAAGCTGTTCCGGAACAATGAGGAGGTAGCAACAGTACCCGGCGAACCGCTGGCACCCGGACGTACCGCCATAATCAGATTCGCGCAGACACTCGGCGTCGCCGACAGCGAGAACTCCGGATATCATGCCGAAATTGAATATTCCGCAGACCGGAATACCGACGACAACATATCAGACATAGCGGCCGTAAAACTGGCTCTGCCTGACTATCCGGCACCGCGCAACCTCGCGGCCACGGCCGATGACAACAGCGTCTCGCTTACATGGGACTCACCCGATCTCACAGCGGCCGTGCCCGGAGGAATCACCGAAGATTTCGAAGAATTTGAATCGTGGTCAAAGACCGGCGACAAAGGCTGGATCTTTGTGGATGCCGACCAGGCCGGCATCGGCCAGATAGGCAACTACACATTGCCGGGCATAGATTACAATTCCACTCTCTCGTGGTTTGTGACCGATGCATCAATGGATGGTCTGCCCGCAGCATTCGCCGCCGCCTCGGGCGACAAATACCTGTCGACAATGTTCTGCCTGCCCGACATGAGCGGCGACATCGCCGAATACATAGCCAACGATGACTGGGCAATCTCACCCCTGCTGTTCGGTGGCGCGCAGACCGTCACGCTGATGGCACGCTCAATGAATCCGGCCGAGGCCGAAGAGAGTTTCGAGATTCTGGTTTCTGACACCGACTCAGACACACCGGCCGATTTCATCATGCTTGAAAAGACCGAGAAAGTTCCCGGCACCTGGACTCCATACAGTTTCGACCTGCCGCAGGGAACCAGACGGTTCGCCATACGGTACAATCACACATTCGGACTCTCACTCGGCATTGACGACGTGTCGTTTATACCGGCAGGCACCTCAACCCTCGTGCTCGAAGGGTACAACGTCTACCGTGACGGCAAACGTATCAACGACACTCTTGTCAGCGGCACATCGTTCACCGACCCGATAGCCATAACCGAACCCGTCATCTATGCTGTGACCGCGATATACGGCAGTGCCGGCGAATCGCGCCTCAGCGACCCGCTCAGGGTTGAACGCTCAGGTCTCAGCCTCACAGACAGTGCGGACATTCCCACAATAAAAGGCATAAAGGACGCCATTGTGGTGGCCGGTGCCGAAGGCCTGAAAGTCACCGTAACCGACACCCTTGGCCGCACAATCGCCTCAACCGACGGCACCCTTCTGCTCACGATTCCCGTACAGAGAGGGGCATATGTGGTCACAGCCGGCCCGGTTGCAGTGAAAGTGCTGGTGCCCTGACACCCTGACCAACCCTGAATTAACTAACCCCGAATACCCTGCAGCTGCATACCGCTCAGAGCGGTATGCAGCTGCAGTTTTAATGAGCCCACCCATAACTCCCATAATTCCCATGACTCCCATAATTCCCATAATTCTCATAACTCCCATCAAGCAAAATGGGAGTTATGGGTAGGCGATGCCTATAAACAACGAAACCGGGTGCGATTCACATCGTTCCCGGCTCCTTCCTTATTGGCATTTGTATATGAAACAAACTTATCAGTATTCTTAGAATCGTTACTTATCCTATTCTCATAATTTGTACTACTGTTTATGTACCAATTCAAAATAGGTGCAATCAGTATTCTAATCAACGCAATGTCAATAATTCAATCTCCAATATTCAATATCTAATCAATCAATATTCAGTTTTGTCGGTTTTTGCAGCCCACTTCTCGAAAGCCTTGATGGCCGATGAGTTTTCAATGTGGATGCAAGGGAGTGCTCTGAGCGCACGCGGTTTCTCAAGTTCACGGTAAATGAAACCGTCAGAGAAATTGATGCGGTCGGCATCCTCTTTTGTGTTGCCGAAAAATATCCTGCTAACACCGGCCCAGTAAAGAGCCGAAAGGCACATCGGGCAGGGCTCACACGAACTGTAGATGACACACCCTTTAAGGCTGAACGTCTGCAGGTCATGGCAGGCGCGGCGTATGGCGTTTACCTCGGCATGCGCCGTGGGGTCGTTTGTCAGGGTAACCGAGTTGGCTCCTGTTGCCACAACCTCGCCGTCTTTCACAATCACCGCTCCGAAAGGGCCGCCTCCGCGATCCACATTCTCTTCGGCGATACGGGCAGCCATTTCCATAAACCGCATGTCGACCGTAGTTATCTTGTAGTCGTTATCGTTCATGCTGATAGATGTAATTTGTGATGCTCCCGTTGCAAGCGGCGACAACTGCCGGATGGGATACTTTTCAAATGCATGACAAAGTTACAGCAACCTATCGAAATAACGAAGATATTTCGGTTAAAATTAGTTAACCGCACTGTTTTCCTCAAGCTGTGGCAACTATGTCGACATTTTTTTAACCTGCGCCCGAAATCGGGCACGGATTGCCGTTTCCTCTGAAACGCATTGCAAAGTTAGGAAATCATCACGGAATCTCGATTATAAAAATTGTAAAAAAAGAGGTGAAAACGGCCTCAAAGGCCGTTTTCTGTTGTATAACATATTGTTGGGGAGATACAGTACTCGGGTAGCGGATTATTTTTCCACGACAAGGGTAAGCACGCCCGAATTATTATCGTACACCACCTGGTCGAACACCGGGTCAGAGATGCCGATTCTGTAACCGCGGGTCTGATGTTTCACACTCTCCACACTTTCCGAAAATCCGTTGTTTACAAGCAGATTATAAAGCTTGCCGGGCACTACGGCGCGCAGCAGCGTGGGTGAAAGCGAATATCCGTCGGGAGCCTCGATATCCCTGAGGTCACCTTTAGCGTCGAACTCCATCTCTATGCCGTCGGCCAGGTCTATCTCATAGTTGTCGGCGGCATATTCATGCTCACATTTGACTATAGCATGACCGTCGCAGTTCTTTTCAAGAAACTTGCGGGCCTTGTCAGGAATATCCTTATAATCGACAGAACCGGAAATCACCGGACCTATGCCGGTGAATCCGGGGGGAACAACCGGCGCGGCATCGGTAGCCTGGGCACCTGCGCCAAAGACGGCGCCAAGAATCAGCCCGGCCCCGAGCAACATGCGGATGCGGTCACGTGCAAGTGCCACCGATCGTGCTCCCAACCGGTAAACACTGCCGAACAATCTCGAACAAACTGATCTGGTATTCATAATGCCTCCTGTTGAATTTTGGTTTGACTGAGAGAGATGTGTTGTCACACATTTGTAATATATTAGTTAAACCGCAGGAAACGACATTTAGTTCGGCTGAAAAGAGTGCTGAAATGTTAAATCGACGGCAACGCCGCCCTTCCCCTCAGCCTCTCTGTCAACGGGCTATTCCCTCGGGATATTCCTTGAGGTAAAGCTCGCAGTTGGCACACAGCTCGTCGTACCATTCGGCGCCGAAACGGCGGATGAGCGGTTCTTTAAGAAACTGGTAGAGGCGTATCCCCTTCCGGCGCCCGAGCTGTTCGGCACTGCGGCAAATCTCCCAGCGGTGATAGTTGATGGCGGTGAAATCCTTGTATTCGGTGACACGCAACGGGTATAGCGAGCACGAAATCGGTTTCAGGAAACCGTCGATGCGCCCTTCGCGGCGCGCTTTCTCAATGGCGCAGAGGCACACACCTCCGGGGCCGTAGCATGAGAAGGCGCAATTGCGTCCGTCGAGCAGCGTGGTCACAAGCTCACCCTCGGGGTCACGGTAGGCTACGCCGTTGTCGCGCACCTCATCTATGGCACGGGGCAGCATGTCGCGCTCTATCTCGGGCAATACGCGGTTTATCTCGCCTACCTCGGCCTCGGTCACCGGAGCGCCGGCATCACCTTCAATGCAGCATGCGCCAAGACATTTCTCAAGGTCACAGCAGAAAAAACGTTCCACAATGTCAAGCGTCACGAGCGTGTTCTGTATCTGAAACATAATGCGATGGATTGTGTGGATATGCGGCGAAAGGCGCAGTTACCGGCCTGAGAAGATGGCCGAGGCGCCCAGCAACCGGTCATAGCGCTCGCCGGGTACACGGTAATATACGCGGAGGAAATATTCGTTTACGGTCTGGTATTTGTCGCCCTCGATATTCTCGGCCGGAGGGGTGACCACATACTGGTAGTTGTAGGCACCCTGTTTCAACAGCATCGTCTTGTGATAGAGGCCGTCGGCGGCGTCATATTCCATCCGCGACGCGGAGGTGTCGGCACGCCCGGTGAACTCACCTTCGAGCCACACATCGGCGTCGGGAATCAGCCCGTGGTCAAGCGTGAAGTGCACCAGCGTGTAGTCGGCCTCGGTATCGGAATTGTCTGAATTGTATTCGCGCACGAAAAATCGGCCATGCTGTGTGCTGTCGTAGACATAGCTGTGCCGGTCGCGCGGAGTGTCGACATTCAGCCAGTGGTGGTAATATGGGGCGTGGTATTCAATGTCGGCCACCCCCATGCCGGGATACTGCGAGGTCACGGTTTCCATGCGGCGGTATTCGTTTCCGGCGGGGAAGATGAGTTCGGGTATATGGTCGTAATACAGGCGCGAGCCCTGCACGCGGCGCGGATGCACCACGGTGACCTCGCGGTCGGGACGGTAATTCTGGTTCACCACGACGCGCAGGTCGTTGAACATGTCGCGCACGTTGAAGTTGCGCGTGTCGACCACCACCGACAGCTGCTGGTGGCGGTCGTTGAAGTCGATGTCGGTGCGCGACATGGCCTCGCCCCCTATCGCCACGGCCCCCTCCGAGACCATGAACCTGGCCTGGAGCACGATGAAGTCGGGATCATCCTCGCGGTAGACCTGCAGCAGGTAGTTGCCCGAAATGCGCCACGGTGAACATGGGCACCCGCATTTATCCGGGCACTACCATCGGGCCCTGG
>USKE01000173.1 GCA_900555165.1 uncultured Porphyromonadaceae bacterium
ATTTATCGCAAAAAACGACCACCGGAACGTTGACATTTATTTTTAAACAGCCTCTTACACTGAAATTTGTTCCGGACGGTATTCCGTGAGACCGCAGGCTCATTTGAGCCTCAGCGTGTTGTCTTTCTCCTCTATCTCGAACAAGCGCATACGCTCCGCACCCTCGGGATTATTGGGCTGATGCAGCGCAAGTCTCAAGGTGCCTCCGAAATCCGTGAAAATCATACCGTGTCCTCCGTCACGGGCAAACACAGGCTCGGGATCCTGAATCCACGGGCCGGCGATGCGTCCGGTTTTCGAACGGGCGACCCCGAGAGCATAACCCTCAGGACTCATTCCCGACCATATCATATAGAGGTTGCCTGACTGAGGCGATTTATACAGGAATACGCCATCGGTCACATAACACATCTCGTTTCCGGCCATCCATCCCGACGCCCATGCGGGAGCCGAGCCGCAGAACAGTCTCACAGGAAACGAAACGGCCCTCATATCTGAATCAAGCTCGACCATCTCTACCGTGCCGTCTGACATCTCGACCCATTCATGGCAATATACCATATAATTGCGCCCGTCTTCCCGATAGAAGGTGCCGTCGAGACACATCTGTCCCACAGGTGTGGCCGGCAGCTTGTCACCGAGCGGCACAAAAGGACCCGTCGGGGAACCGGCCACAAAAATCTGTGTGCCGCGCTGCTCGAATTTCCTGCCGTTTTGCGCCGCTTTCCAGGTCGTAGGGTCATTGACAGTGGCGAAGATATAGAACCGGCCATCGATTTCATGCATCTCAGGGGCCCAGACAGTGCCTGTGGCCCAGTTGTCAGCCGGAATTTCAAGAACCTGGACAGGATCAGACCATGACTTCAGGTCACGGCTGGTCAACACCTGCACCCCTCCCCTTTCAGCCGCGATATCCCATGCCGGGCTTTTTGACCTGTAGAGATAATAGGTCGAATCAGCCTCGTTGGCGAAGATGAAAGGGTCGCGCACATTTATGTCGTCAATGTCGAGCGCCAGCCCTGTCACTCCCGTTGACAGAGCCAGCAACGCTGTGAGTATCGTTTTCATTGGCACGTAACTGTTCAGAATCATAACCTGTGACAAATCATTTCACCACGGCCGGGACCGAGCAGGTCCCAAGAGTCACCACATAATAGCCTGCAGGCATGTTAAGGACGACCACCTCGCCGGGAGCGGTGTCGGAGTATACACAGATACCCCGCACATTGTGAATCAGCAGTGGGGCACCGGCACCACAGAGTGATTCAACCCTCATCATGCCAGGAGTTTCCGTCTGCACACGCAACGGCTTTGCCGCGCCCCTGTCAGCGATGGCCGGGATATACTCTCCCGATAATATGTCGGGGGGCGGAAGCTCTATCAGCGACCACTGCCGATGAACCGGCGCGTCGGAAGTGTCATCATATCTCCACAATCCCAGACGTGTGCCGGCCGCTGATGATTCTCCCTCAAGGTCAAACGCCCTCGATCCGTCAGCATTGGAGATGTAGCAGTGGACCGGGTCTATGCGATTGATCCTGAACACCTGTCGGCCCGTCTCGTAATTCTCTCTGTCCAGGTAATAATTGGTCACGTCGGCTTCCGTCAGAATCGAGCCGTCAAGGTTGGTGAATTTATACAGGTCTCCGCTGCGGGTTATTTTCCATAGCTGAGACTGGCTCATGTCTGTCGGTTTAAGACGCACCCCATCATAGTCGGCCGTGACCACCACATCGGAAGCGGTGCGCGGACAAATCAGATATGTGGCCTCAGGATTTATCTCACCCGAGAGCTGCCTGGTCGTCACCGGAACTATCAATGTCGCCACCGATGTCGGTGGCAGTGTGAATTTCAGTGTGTTGTCTCGCAGCTCGTAATCACCGAACCAGGATGTGTCGCGCGACGGATCGGTGATGTAAGCACATACCGAAGATTTCACCTCGTCGAACGCAGAGAGGTCAACCTTGTGAGTGATGCCGACCGCAGAGGTGTTCAGCGCCACAATCACCAGACGGTCCCCTCCGGGGGACAACGCCGCAAGTGTGTTGGGATTGAGCGAGGTGATGACAGTGGAGCCGGGTTCTATGAAACGGCTGAACTGGGCCCGGACAAAATAATGTTTCGTATGCCACGCGTCGCCATTGTGGTAGTCATCGGTCATCACCAGCCCCCACTGGTCATTGTTCTCCTCGATATATTGCCAGTCAATCCAGGCGGAGGGCATCATGAAACGGATGTCATCGACAAGGCGCCGGGCCAGATCAAGGTTACCGCGTATCCCGGAACCGTCGGCGCCGACCTCGCTCATCCACAGACGCATCGACGCTTCATTACACAAGGCACTGAGTTTGGCCCGTGAGAAATCGTCGGCCGCGTAGCTGTGGGTGTTCCACTGCCCTATCATATCAAGCACTCCGGCATTGCGGCAGGCTATGAAATCACGCACAGACTGGCTGACATCGGTTTCGTCTGAGACAGCCACTGTGGTCGAGAGTCCGGACTGACGCAGTTTCGGGACAAGAACCTTCAGGAAGTTTATCTGAGACTCAATCCCGAAATGGCAGCCTTCCTGCTCGCCGCCGGCATACCAGTAATTGGTCATCGGCTCGTTGAAAGGCTCAAGCGTGCGGAATTCTATACCGTATTCTTCCTTGTAATGGCGGCAAACCTCTATGAGGTAGTCGGCAAACTCGCCGTAACATTCCGGACGCAGATTGTCAGCCCCACGGTCATGGTTGCCCCCCACGCATCCGCTGTATGTCATGTAATACGGAGCGGAATTGCTGAATGCCTCGAATATGGCGTCAGGGCGTTTCTCTTTGATTTTCAGCATTATCTTGCGCTGAGCCTCGTCACGGCTCCATATATAGGGGCCTGAGGAAGAATCCTTGAAACCCTCCATCTCGGCCCGCTCTCCCTTGCCGTCGCGCATATGATGTTCGCGACAGCCGGCGTGTGAGGGGTCGTCGCCTCCGCCGATATTATAGCGGAATATATTATAGTTCAGGCCGGCAGGGCTGACAAGCCAATCGATGATCTTGTCGATTTTGTCATCACTCCATTTTCCGCACATGTTGGCCCACCAGCAAAGCGAGACGCCCCATCCCTCGAACTGATGCCTCCGTGCGCCCGGCACGACGACATACGAACACTCGTCGAGAGCGGGAGCTTGCGCCGGGTCGTAAGAAAGGTACCAGCAGTCGGGCACATCCTTGTTGGAATAAGCCCACGAACCGGGGGTAGTGTTGTCAACGCCGACATACTTGTCGTTTGCCCTGCAACGCAGGGTGACATAGAAGTCTGACACGGCCTCGACGGCGTATTGGGCGTTGTATGACGAGGCATCGCTGAGAAAGCAAGCATCATAATCGCCGCTGAGAGACAACACTGTCCCGTCAGGAGCGAAGATATTGTAATACCCGTCGGAAGAGGGGGAAATCCGGAGCATCTGCGGGTTGGCGACGTTCGCGCTCTCCAGTGCCGCGTGCCCCTGACTCCCTTTGACCAGATGCGAGCCACTCGAGTGCATCAGAAAACAAGTGGCGGGCAATTCCACACCGTAAGCACCGACCGGCATGGAGATGACCACCCCAAGAGCGGCAAAAAGTGTTTTACTGTTCATCGTATCTTTCCGTTATCTGTTGACATTCGGCAGGCAACCGCCCGGCTCATTTCATGCCAACCTGTCGGTCTGTCTCAATCAGTTACTTAGAGGCTGTTTAAAAATAAATGTTAACGTTCCGGTGGTCGTTTTTTGCGATAAATCACATTAAATCAAAAGGGAGCATAGCGGGCTATGTGACCGTTGATTTAATGCGATTTAGCCAAAAAGCGGCCAAGGCGACGGTAATTTAAAAATTCTTAAGCAGTCCTGAAAGAAATACATTCACAATGAGGATGTGAAAAATAGCCACGCCTCACGAAAATTTGAGCGTCTTCAGAGTTTTCACTCAGTCACATAGCCCGCTATGCTCCTTCGTTCAGACTCTGAATCCGTCTCAAATTTTCGGCCGGAACGTTTAACATTTATTTTTTAACAGCCTCTTATGCTGAATCTGTATCTGCAATGGCTGTGATAGGTCTCGCCCGGCGATACCACCACCGAGGGCCATCGGGGATTGTTCGGACTGTCGGGGAAATGCTGGCTCTCCATACACACGGCCGAACGGCGCGGATAAGCTATCCCCCGTTTCCCTTTCACTGTGCCGTCAAGAAAATTGCCGATATAGAACTGTATGCCCGGTTCGTCGGTGAACACCTCCATTCTTATACCTGTGGTCATGTCAGTGAGGCTTGCGGCAGGATGGCTCACGTCGCGGGCACGACGGAGCACCATATTGTGGTCGTATCCGCGGCCGTTGGCGAGCTGCCCGTCACCGGAATCAAGATCCCGGCCTATCGGCCTGGGGGTTCTGAAATCGAACGGAGTGCCGTCGACAGGGCTTATCTCTCCCGTGGTCATGAATGTGGAGTCAATGGGTGTGAAACCGTCGGCATCAAACCAGACTATCTCGTCGAGGATATCCCGCGAGGGATCTCCGCCCAGGCTGAAATAGGAATGGTTGGTCAGATTGAGAATGGTGGGGCGGTCCGTGACGGCCTGATATGAGATGTCGAGGGCATTGTCGCAGGTGAGCGTGTAAACGACTTTCACATCGACATTGCCGGGGAAACCTGCCTCGCCGTCGGGGGAATGCAGCGACAGGCGCAACGAGGAATCGCTGACCTCATCAACATTCCACACCGAGTGATGGAATCCTTTCGGGCCGCCATGCAGGCAGTGGCCGAAGTTGTTTTGCGGCAGT
>USKE01000174.1 GCA_900555165.1 uncultured Porphyromonadaceae bacterium
TGTCTGAGATCTGCACGATGCGGTAGCCGTCAAAAGCCGGGGGCAGATCGGCTATCTCCACGGTGACCTCGGTGGTCTGCAGGTTGAAACGGTTGATGAGGGCACCCCACCACATGGCCAGGAACGAGGCCGCGGCGATGACTATGCCGGCAACTGTAAGTGCTTTTATGCGCCGGTGCCCGAAAAGCCGCGGTATGGATGCGAGCAGGTCGAACACGACGGCAAGGAATTTCGGGATGTAGACCGAAAGGTAACCGAACAGCAGCCATGTCTTTGCCTCAAGCATGATGTCGGCCCCTTTGCCTGCGGGCACGATTATGGCGCCGACCAGCAGAAGGGTTATGGCGATGGCCGAGTACAGCTCGATGTTCCACCACAGGCGGGGGCGGGCTTTCACGCGGTGGGTAATCTGGCGCATCACATACCAGTCTATCGCCGCATTGAACAGCAGCAGGCACAGCATCAATACTATCGGCGCTCTCATAGATGTGTCGGGGCGGTCAGGCGTGGCTCTCCTCCTTAGCGGCCAGTTTGTTGCGCAAGGGGTTTGCGTACATGTTCAGCACGATGTCACGCATGTATGTGCGTTCATCGGGGGTAATGTCAGGCAGGTCGACCTTGTCGAGCTGACCGTCAAGATACCGGTTGAAGGCTGCGACATCTTCGGCGGTATATTTGTCCGCGAAACGGTCGGTGCCGTTCACCGTATCGTATGCTATGTAGTTCAGCGGGTAAATTTCGTAGCCCAGATGTATCTCGCGGTCGATGAGAGCGCAGACACGACGTATCACCTCTACCTTGTCGAGAGCCGGATCTATTTCGGTCAGGCTGTTGTTAAGCGGTTCACCTACCGAGAAATGCACGCGTCCCTTATATTTCAGGATGCCGGTCTCCATGCTCAGCAGGTCGTCGCGCTGGCTTTTCTTGAACTCGGGGTCGCGGTGGCGTGCGAGGAACTCGCGGGCCTTTAGGTAATCGGTGGGGTCGTATTCGTATGATATCGAAGTGGGGATGATGTTCAACTCCATCAGGCGCCCGAGCACGTTGTCGGCCTCGCCGGTAAGAGCCAGCATCTTCAGCACGCTCTCCTGGGTCACGTCGTTCGAGTCCTTGGCACGTCCCTCGCGCTGGGCGATCCAGATTGATTCGTTGTTCTGCGAAATGCAGAAGTGAATATAGCCCGACAGCTGTTTGGCGGCCTCAAGCGCTTTCGTGAGGCGCAGGTTGCGTTTCACGATAATGCCTTTGTTGAGACGCACGAGTTTCTCGATCCATTCGTAGATGAGCAGATTGTCGCCCAGCGCCACTTTCTGGGCCCTGAGGCCGCGGCGTATCATGGCGAGTCCGAGGAAGGAGGCGTCAAGCACGATGTCACGGTGGTTTGTGATGAACAGGGCGCCTTTGGCCGGGTCGAACCTGTCAAGGCCGGTCTCTGTGACTCCGGCGGTGGTCTTTTTCTCGAGCATAAGCAGGATGTTGACCATCACGAGTTTCTGGAACTCTTCTTTGGTGTTGAGTTTCAGCAGGTTTGTCTTCAGCTCGGCGAAGTCGGCGTCGGGCATCACATATCTGATGGCGTTCTCAAAGCCGGGCTCCTTGACAAGGGTGCTCATTTCCTTGCGGAACTCGGAGTCATCGTAAGGGGCTATCTCTTTGTATTCCTGTGGAGTATCTGTCATGGTAGGTAGTTGAACCGATGCAGGCGAATTTGAAAGAAATCGTTGGATAAGCCGGGGCGCAGAGCTGTGTGGAAATGCTCTGAGAGAGGTTTGCCGCGGGGTATTGTGTCGCAAAGTTAAACAAAATGCCACCAACGGCAAAGTGAAACGGCGATAAATTGCCGCTGACGGCAGAAGCCGCGATATTAAAGATTGTGAAATCGTGTGGCGGAATGAGACTCGGCGACCGGCATAAAAAACAGGCGGCCTGTCTCAACGACAGACCGCCATGAAAAAACTTCTGTGTAGCGGGACCGAGAATTGAACTCGGGACCTCCGGGTTATGAATCCGACGCTCTAACCAACTGAGCTATCCCGCCGTTTGCGAGTGCAAAGTTACGCAGAGTTTTGGAACTACCAAAATTTTCAGGCAAAAATTTTGAACACAATCTGCAACCGGCAGGATTTCAGGGGTGTGCGCGCCGCGCACGCTGCGGCTTTAGGGTCTTTAGGGGCATCGTAACATAAGTCACATAAGTCACATAAGTTACATAAGTTACATACGTCACATTAGTTACATAAGCCACATAAGCCCCAGCGGCCGCCGTCAGGGCAGCAGCACCTTGGTGGCGGTGGTGCCGCGGCGGCAGATATACAGGCCGCCGGCGGGGTTGTCAACCCTGACCCCCTGCATGTTGTAGTAGACCGCGGGGGCATCGGCGCTGTCTGCGCCCGGGGCCTCAAGCGAAACCATGTCGCGCTCGCCCAGATCCTCGAAGTCGAATGTGCCGCGCGGACTGATGTGCAGGGGGTAGTAGTTCTTGCAGATGCCTGTCATGTTCCACCGGTGGTTGAAGTAACCCTCGGTCGAGGTCTTGTAATAATCGGCGGCCTGGTTGCACCACATCCACGCCAGACCCTCGTAGTCGTCAAGTGTGCCGTCGAAAATCTGGTATTTCTGCGAGTTCCATTTGCCGTGGTAGTCGCCGGCCCAGTAATAGTCGTCGAGGAACCGCATGTCGCAGACCCTCACGAGCTGATTCCCGTAGGTGTAGCCGTCCTCGGCCATGGCCATCTGACGCAGGGTGAGGTCGATGGGAGTCACTTCGTTGCCGTGCGAGGTCACACGCCAGTCGGCGGCTGTGCGCGGCACCATTGTCAGACCGTTGTCGCCGAAAATCAGGTATCCGGCAATGTCGGTGAGGTTGTCGCCCACGCTCACGCCCGATATGTCGATCTCCTCATAGCCGCACCCGGTGGCCGAGCGCAGTTCCACACCACCTGTGGCGTCCTGGGCGAATATCGAGTTTACAACGCGGTCATACGAAAGGTCGTAATACGACTCTATGAAGGTCACTGTGGCCTCCCCTTTATATACATATACCGAAACCATGTCGTGCGTGTCTTCGTCGGCAAGTTCGCGCAGAGTGTTGGCCACAAGCGCGGGCACCGGATGCCATTGCACGTTTATGACCTTGTCGAGAGCGCCGGGCGACGAGAGTGTGATGCGGTCTGAGAAGAAACGTGATTCAACCGGGTCGAGAGTGAGCGTGAGGGTGAACCCGTCGGCGTTCATGGCTGCCGAGGCGGGAATCGAGGTGGCCGATACCGTTACCTGACCCGATTCGCCCGGTGTCACTGTGATGTCGCCGGTGAGGTCGGTGCCGCGCACGATTACGTCGCGGCTCACGGTAACGCCGGTGTAGACCTGTCCGAAGTCAAGCGGATTCCCCTCGACGGTGATGTTCGGCACGGTGACGGGGGCTGACTGCCCCGAGAAGATTTCGGCCATTGTGGTTGCCACACGAATTTCGTCGACCGTGACGCGGGGTGTCTTGCTTGTGGGACGGGCGCGCTGGTTCAGTGCCACGGCGCGCAGGTCGGTGAGAGTCTCGCCGATGCCGGTCGATACCGCATCAGGTTCGGTGGTGTCGGCACCGGGGTTGAGAAAGAGGCTTACGGTGTCGTTGCTGTCGCCATCGGTCTGTTCGTAGCGCATTACGGCAAGCACGGTCTCGCCGAGGGGTATCTCTGTGTCGGCCCATGCCACATCTGTGTCGGCCAGACCGTTCAGGCTGTTTTTCACACTCACGCCGATTCTGACACTGTTTTCATCAGTGCCTTTCTTAACGCATAACGCGCCACCCTCGCTTGACGATATGCCGTCGCCGAAGTCGCCTGTGACTCCGCTGGTACCGGTAAGGCAGAGGAATCCGCCGGCCTTTACCGAGACTGGGGGCATTTCGTCTATGCGCACAAGCGCCGAATAATATATTGCCATCGGCGCCGGCGTGCCTTTGGGGGCGAAGATGGCCTGGTTTGAGTCTGAGCCGAGTTCCATTGTGAGGGTGACGGCGTTGCCGGCAGGTGCATCCTGGTACCCGGTGCGGGTAAGCGACTGGTCGGAAACGCTGACCGGGTAACTGCCCTGACTGCCGTTGACCACCCACTGTCCACGGGAATTCAGCGCCCCTGCGGGATACGCGAATGAGTCACAGAGCAGGACGTCGGCCTGAGCGGATGCAGTCGCCGCCAGCGCGGCCATAGCAAGTAATGTCTTCTTCATACTGATTGCGGTTTTGATTGATAGATACCGCAAAGATATGAATAAATCGTGAAATCAGGCATATAGTGGCCATATTTGCCGATTTTTACCCAAAAGAGCAGGCCGGAGAGAGCGCCAGGATGGTTTCAGTCTGTCGGCCGGGCATGTCACAGCGTGTACCCCAGCGTCACGTTCAGGTTTGACGATCCGAGATCCTTGTGCAGTTTTATGAAGTCGCTGCCGTATGTGACCTGCATTGTCACACGTCTATACTGCATCCGCACGCCTATCTGCCACCCCATCTGGAAACGGTGCAGATGCGCCTCGCCGTAGTCCTTTTCCGAGAACAGGTTTCCGTCGGCCGGCCCGAGTTCCAGTCGGGTCAGCACGGCGTTGAGATCTGCGTCAAGCGGGCCGTCACATATACGGTAGCGGTTGTGCCCGTATGCCTGTATCCTGAAGTTGAGACCGGCCGACGGAGTGACCGTCCAGCCGCCGTAAAGAGGCAGGGGGCCATTGAAAATTCACGGGGGGGTGTAGGTGTCCCCTGCT
>USKE01000175.1 GCA_900555165.1 uncultured Porphyromonadaceae bacterium
TTATGAAGAAATCAGCGTCTTTCAGACGCCCACGTCTGTTAAGTTAATAGCATTGGGTAGCGACCCTACAATGAATACCTGCGGATTAAGCCCCACCCATCTTTCCGGTGCCTTGGGTGAGGGGGGGTAAAGGCCGGTGTCAGCGGTGCAGGTACAGTTTTTCAGTGACGCCGGCCACGTTGATGAGGTAGGTGCCGTCATCGCCGACACGGAAAACGGCGTGGTCAGACTCTGCCTGCAGGTACCTGACCAGACGGCCGTCAGTGGCGAACACGGCCACATTGTCGCCAGGCTCGATGCCGGTCACGGTAACGGTCAGGCCGTCGGCCTCGATTTCGGGAACGTATCCGCGAACCGATGTAGCGGGCACCCCGGTCTGAATATCATCCGACACCTCGACCTGCATGCGGCCCACTACCTTGTTGTCGGCATTGTAGGCGGTGATGGCGGCCACACCCTCGGCAAGCGGCACGATATAATGACATTCGGGATTGGCGACCACACGCTCCACATGAGCCACATCGGCATTGTCGGTCGCCAGCGAGAGATTCTGCATGTGCGCGTCATCTTTAACCATAAAAAGGTTGATCACATGCCCCTTGGGCACACGGAGTTTCCAGACCGCACCGTCGGCAGCGGCATCGTCATCGGTCACCACGCCGAGATATTTGAAGTTTTTCCACACTTCGGCCGTGCGGTAGTCGGCCGATGAGCCATCGGGCACATTCAGGTCGGCGCCGTATGTCTGTGTCGAGAACACGTTGTCGGCGGTGGCAAGATATGGCGCGATCTTCATGTGAGCGTCGATGGTCGCGATTTTCGTACTGAGGTAGAACGCGTTCTTCCCTATCGAGCGTACATTCTTGCCGAGCGACACATATTCGAGATTCGGACAGTTGCGGCACAGCTTTTTGTCGATATTACGCACGTTGTCGCCCACAATCATGCGCCGTAGCGTCGGATGCTCCTCAAACGGATTGGTAAGACCTACCTCATTTGTTCCGGACACATCAGCGTGCGACACAATCTCGCGGCCAAGCACGACCTCTTCCAGTGGCATCTCATAAAAAATACCATCATGTTTATGGATAAAGCCCTCGTACCGGACATAGGGTTGGAGATCTATCGGGGTATCACCCGGTCGGACGGTTAGACGTTTCACGCCTGTACATCCCTCGAATACAGAATAGGCAAGGCTTTCCAATCCGGAACCCAGAATGATTTCGGTTATCCCGGTACATCCCTTGAATGCAGAGTTACCCAAAACCTCTATCCCGTCAGGAATCACGACGGTTGATGAAAGAGATGTACAGCCCCTAAAAGCACCTTCGCCAATTGTAGTGAGCGTCGGTATATTCAAACCATCAAGTTTCAAATTGGAACAACCATCAAAACAATAGTTTCCTATTGATTCGAGCGCAGGGGGCAATACAACCTCCGCAAGAGCCGTACAGCCGGAAAACATTCTGGCCAGCAACACAGTTGTTTTATCAGGAATACTGGCACGGGTCAGACTGGTGCAATTTTCAAAGACTGCACCTTTAATTGTGGTAACACTCTCCGGAATATCTATTGAAGTGATTCTTGTTCCAGAAAATGCTGACGATTCTATGGTGGTTACACTCTCGGGAATATCAATCGCGGTGATAGAAGTTCCATAGAACGCTGACTCGCCTATAGTGACAATAGTTTCGGGGAGAGTGACCTCTCTGAGAACGAGCGCCTGATAAAACGCTCTTTCGCCGATTGCCGTAACGGTATATACATCGCCGCCCAACGTGATTGTTGATGGTATTATGGCAGACTTGAGATCCCGATAATTGGTCTCGTAAGCGGATGGTGGAGCACCATTCCGGTTTGAGTAGGTGACAGTCGCTGTCTTTTCAGTGCTATTAAGCGTATAATAGAGGTCTCCAATCTGGTAGCCATTGGCAAAAAGAGTACCCGTTCCGCTCAAAAGCGCACTCACCGCCACGAGCGCCGCCCGGACGGAATAGTTTTTTTCATTTTGAGTATCAGCAAGTTAGATTAAATAAATGTGATGAATTTCTGCATCGCGCACCACTTTGACAGGCATCGCCTCTGCAAAATCATATACAAATTTAGCGTTTTTCATCTACATAATCTTTATGGTGCCTCATAAAAATTATTTTCCGGCACAATTTTGTTTATATTTTTGTTTACACGGCGAGTATGTTTTGAAACATATAAAATTTTATGGTTTTCAGTGAAATTATTACTAATTTGCGGCCACAACAGGAAAACAGGCGTCAGTCTGCCATCCTGAGGGTGCTTTAGGCTGTAAAACGGCATCAGGCGCCACATGACTTCCGAAATTCCCAAGGGGCAAGCGTGCCCCCGCCCAAATCAATCCTAAATTTCTTACCAGAATTTACCATGAAGGTTTATCAGACTAACGAAATCAAAAACATCTCTTTGCTCGGCAGCAAAGGCTCTGGAAAAACCACACTCGCTGAGGCTATGCTCTACGAGTGTGGTGTGATAAAACGTCGCGGCACAGTCGAGGCCAAAAACACCGTATCTGACTACTTCCCCGTCGAGAAGGAGTACGGCTACTCGGTGTTCTCGACCGTCTTCTATGCCGAATTCCTCAACAAGAAACTCAACGTGATTGACTGTCCGGGCGCCGACGACTTCGTGGGCAACGCCGTGACAGCCCTCAACGTCACCGATACCGGCGTCATCGTAATCGACGCCCAGTATGGCGTGGAAGTGGGCACGCAGAACATCTTCCGCACCACGGCCCAGCTGAAGAAACCGGTAATCTTCGCCGTGAACCAGCTCGACGGCGAGAAGGCCGACTATGACAACACCATCGAGCAGATGCGCGAAATCTTCGGCAACAAGGTGGTGCCCATCCAGTACCCGCTGGCATGCGGCCCCGGTTTCAACGCCATGATCGACGTGCTGCTGATGAAGAAATACTCGTGGGGCCCCGACGGCGGCGTGCCCGTTATCGAGGATATTCCCGCCGAAGAACATGACAAGGCACAGGGACTGCACCAGGCTCTGGTGGAGGCCGCAGCCGAGAACGACGAGACCCTGATGGAGAAATTCTTCGAGCAGGGTCACCTTACCGAAGACGAGATGCGCGAGGGTATCCGCAAGGGCCTTGTGGACCGCTCGATCTATCCGGTATTCTGCGTGAGCGCCCTCAAGGACATGGGCGTGCGCCGCATGATGGAGTTCCTCGGCAACGTGGTGCCTTTCGTAAACGACATGCCCGCACCGGTCGACACCGCCGGCAACGAGGTGACACCCGACAGCAACGGCCCCCTGAGCATCTTCATGTTCAAGACCACCGTCGAGCCCCACATCGGCGAGGTGCAGTATTTCAAGGTGATGTCAGGCACCCTCAACGCCGGCGCCGACCTTGACAACGTGACCCGCGGCGGCAAGGAACGCCTGGCCCAGATCTTCTGCGTGTGCGGCCAGATCAAGACCCCGGTCGACAAGCTGTGTGCCGGCGACATAGGCGCCACCGTGAAACTCAAGGATGTGCGCACCGGCAACACCCTCGACGAAAAGGGCTGTGAGATCGCGTTCGACTTCATAAAATATCCCGCACCCAAATATACACGCGCAATACGCCCCGTGACCGAGAGCGATGCCGAGAAACTCTCGGCCATCCTGACCCGCATGCACGAGGAGGATCCCACCTGGGAGGTGGAGATGTCGAAAGAGCTCAAGCAGACTCTGCTCAAGGGTCAGGGCGAATTCCACCTGCGCACGCTGAAATGGCGCGTCGAGAACAACGACAAGCTCCCCATCATCTTCGAGGAACCGCGCATCCCCTACCGCGAGACAATCACCAAGGCCGCACGCGCCGACTACCGCCACAAGAAACAGTCGGGCGGCGCAGGCCAGTTCGGCGAGGTGCATCTGATTGTCGAGCCTTACAGCGAAGACGCTCCGCTGCCCGACACCTACCGTTTCGGCAACCAGGAATACAAGATGAGCGTGCGCGACACCCAGGAGATACCCCTGGCATGGGGCGGCAAGCTCGTGGTGCACAACTGCATCGTGGGCGGCGCCATCGACGCCCGTTTCATCCCCGCCATCGTCAAGGGGCTGATGGACCGCATGGAGCAGGGCCCGCTCACAGGCTCGTATGCCCGCGACGTGCGCGTCTGCATCTACGACGGCAAGATGCACCCGGTTGACTCGAACGAAATCTCGTTCCGCCTGGCCGCCCGCAACGCTTTCTCCGAGGCATTCCGCTCGGCCAACCCCAAGGTGCTCGAACCGGTCTACGATGTTGAGGTGATGGTGCCCTCTGACGTGATGGGCGACGTGATGAGCGACCTGCAGGGACGCCGCGCCATCATCATGGGCATGCACTCTGACAACGGTTTCGAGAAAATCTCGGCCAAAGTGCCCCTGAAAGAGATGTCGTCGTACTCAACGGCTCTCAGCTCGATCACCGGCGGCCGCTCGTCGTTCACCATGAAGTTCGCCTCATACGAGCTCGTGCCCGGCGACGTGCAGGAGAAACTCCTCAAGGAATACGCCGAGAAACAGACCGAAGACTAAACCTTCACTCCATATAACACTACACCGTGCGGTGGTGTGGCCCTGTGCCACACCACCGCTTTCATATCCTCCCATCCGCCTCGTTCAATAAAAAAGAACCAGACGAACCAGAGGAACCGGTAATATTGGATATCATTTGGGGTATTCATTGTAGGGTCGCTACACAATGCTATTAACTTAAGGTGCAGTGGCGTCT
>USKE01000176.1 GCA_900555165.1 uncultured Porphyromonadaceae bacterium
GCTGTTTATAACCGTCAGACGCGAGCCGCCACGGCGTGGTCAGCGCCTGAGTCTTACCCCCCCATACAATATGAGCAATATCAAAGACAATCCGGGCACGCACAACGAGTCGCGTGAGACTGCCTATAATTCGTGGGCGCTCCCCGGTTTCGCCGTAATCGGCATCACATTCATCCTTATCCCCATAGCCATCGTGCTGATGCTTACCATGTATGTGGAGACTCAGCCGGTGCTGGCGCTCTCGGTGTGCGCGGTACTGGGCATCCTCTTCATCATCGGGTGTTGCGGATATTTCGTGCAGGAACCCAACGAGGCGCGTGTCATGATATTCTTCGGTAAATATGTAGGCACATGCAAGAAAGTGGGTTTCTTCTGGGTGAACCCCTTCGTGACACGCCGCAAACTCTCTTTGCGCGTGCGTAACATGGACATCGAGCCTATCAAGGTCAATGACAAATGCGGCAATCCGGTGATGATCGGCATGGTGCTGGTGTGGAAAATTCGCGACACCTATCGTGCTGTGTTCGACATCGAGACCGGTTCGTCGACATCGACCGGCGGCTACAATTCACGCGCCCTGGAGTCGTTCGTGGCCATACAGAGCGACGCGGCTCTGCGCGAGGTGGCCGGACATTTCGCTTACGACGCGCCCGACACGCCCGACGGCGGCAGTGAACTCACTCTGCGCGGCGGTGGCGAGGAGATCAACGAACTGCTCGAACACAAAATCAACGAACGCCTGCAGATAGCCGGCATGGAGGTTGTGGAGGCACGCATCAACAACCTGTCGTACGCCCCCGAGATTGCCGCAGTGATGTTGCGGCGCCAGCAGGCGTCGGCCATCATCTCTGCCCGCGAGAAAATTGTGGAGGGTGCAGTGGGTATGGTACGCATGGCTATCGACGAGATAGACCGCGACAAACTGGCTGAATTTACCCCCGCGCAGCGCGCCGCCATGGTGAGCAATCTGCTTGTGGTGCTCTGTTCCGACGAACCCGCCACGCCGGTGCTCAACGCCTCGTCGAACTGACGCGTTGTTAGCGCGTTGCGGCGGCGTCAGTCGTGGTGATACGGCTCGTTGCGCAATATCGTTTGCGCCCTGTAGAGCTGTTCGGCAAAGAAGAGTCTGATAAGTTCGTGCGGGAATGTCATCCGCGACAGGCTTACCTGTCCGTTCGCCCGGGCATATACTTCCGGCGAGAAACCGTAAGGGCCGCCGATGAGGAACACAAGGTTGCGCAGCCCCGAGTTGGCGGCGTTGTCGATGTACTCGGCCAGCTGCCTCGATGTAAACTCCTTGCCGCGCTCGTCAAGCAGTATCAGGCGGTCGTCAGACTTCAGCCGCGCAAGAATCTCACGCCCCTCGGCCTCTTTCTGGGCCTGGGGCGTTGATTTTTTTGTGGTCTTGACATCGGGAATGACTACGGTTTCGAGCGGCATGTAGCGTGCGGCGCGTGCCAGATAGCCGTCGGCCGCGTCGCGCAGGTATGATGTGGTGGTTTTTCCCACCATCATGAAAGTTATCTTCATATTGACCCGGCACAAATCTTTGAGAACTTGTGTTTTTTCTGTAATTTTGCACAAAGATAAGTAACTGGTCGAAATTATTTTAATGTTTGTTCGAGGAAAATTTTTAGGAGATTTTTCTCGATGAAGAAGGAGTGTAGCGAGCTACACGACTGATGAAGAGAGGAAAAGATTCAAAAATTTTGCCGAACAAACATTGAAAATAATCTCGCCGGTTGCTGTAAAATAATTTTGAACAGTTACTTACATAATTAGCAAAACCAAGAAAGCATCTATATGAAATCACGTCAGGAACTGATTGACGATCTGCTGACGCTTGCTTTCGCCGAGGATGTCGGCGACGGCGACGCAACCACTCTCTCTACCATCCCGGCCGACGAGCTTGGGCGCCAGAAACTCATCGTGAAAGAAGAAGGCATACTTGCCGGTGTTGAAATCGCACGCATGGTGTTCGAGAAGTTCGACCCGTCTCTGAAAATGACCGTGTATATCAACGACGGCGCCCATGTGAAACCGGGCGACGTGGCATTTGTAGTCGACGGTCCTGTGCGCTCACTGCTGCAGACCGAGCGTGTGATGCTCAACATCATGCAGCGCATGAGCGGCATCGCCACCGTCACGGCCAAATATCAGAGCCGCCTCGAAGGTCTCGTGACCAAGGTGCTCGATACCCGCAAAACCACCCCGGGCATGCGTCTGCTTGAGAAAGACGCAGTGAAGATCGGCGGAGGCGAGAACCACCGCATCGGACTTTTCGACATGATTCTCATCAAGGATAACCATGTTGATTTCGCCGGGGGCATCCACAACGCCGTAGAGGCCGCCCGCAAATGGTGCGCCGAAAACGGCAAGAACCTCAAGATCGAGGTGGAAGTGCGCAACGAGGATGAAATCCGTCAGGTGCTTGCCGAGAATGTCGACCGCATCATGCTCGACAACTTCACCCCTGAGCGCACACGCGGCGCCGTGGAGATCATACGCGCCGACGACAAGGCCAACAATCGCCACACCGAGATTGAATCGTCGGGCGGCATAACCATCGACACCCTGCGCAGTTATGGCGAAACGGGCGTGGATTTCATTTCTGTCGGTGCCCTCACGCACTCTGTGAAAGGTCTCGACATGAGTTTCAAGGCATGCTGATGGAGGAGACCCGGAAAATCATCGCCGACTTTACGGTCGTCGAGAACCGCCGTCTTACCGACCGGTTCACATTGCTGACTTTTAACGGTCCTGTACCCGAGGGTATCCGGCCGGGCCAGTTCGTGCAGGTGCGCGTCGACGATTCTGCGTCGACATTCCTGCGCCGTCCTATCTCGATCAACGACGCCAATGCGGCCACCGGCTCGCTGACCCTGCTTGTGCGCCGTGCCGGTGACGGCTCGAACCGGCTGTGCGACCTCCCGTTGGGCGCCAGAGTGAACATGATACTTCCGCTCGGCAACGGTTTCACCCTGCCTGAAAACCCCGCCAAAAGCTGTCTGCTTGTGGGCGGCGGAGTAGGGGTGGCACCGCTCTATATGCTGGGCAAGGAGATAAAGGCGCGCGGCGGCCGACCCACTTTCCTGCTGGCGGCGCGTACACGCGAGGAACTTCTGCTGGTTGACCGTTTCGCCGCTGTCGGCGATGTGCTTACAATTACCGACGACGGCAGTGACGGCGAAAAAGGATTCGCCCACAACCATTCGGCACTCGCAGGCGAACGCCGCTGGGATATGGTTTACTGCTGTGGCCCGGCACCTATGATGAAGGGTGTGGCACGTGCCGCCCGTAACTCGGACTCGGCGTGCGAGGTCTCGCTCGAGAACATGATGGCCTGCGGACTCGGCGCCTGTCTGTGCTGTGTCGAGAACACAGTAAAGGGTAACGTATGCGTCTGCACCGAAGGCCCCGTTTTCAACATCAATCAGTTAAACTGGGAATAAATCCGATCAATGAATACTGACACAAATACGGGTGTGCGGCTTGCAGTGGAAATCGGCGGCATGCCGATGCGCAATCCCGTAATGACCGCCTCGGGCACATTCGGCTACGGTACCGAGTTTACCGATTTCATGCCGATGTCGGCCTTGGGAGCGTATATAATCAAGGGCACCACGCTCGAACCGCGCCAGGGCAACCCCTATCCGCGCATGGCCGAGACACCTTCGGGCATGCTCAATGCCGTGGGGCTTCAGAACAAGGGTGTCGATTACCTCATAGAGCACATCTACCCCGAAATAAAGAATTACGACTCGAACCTTGTGGTGAATGTCAGCGGCTCAAAGCCAGAAGACTATGCCGAGGTCGCCCGCCGTCTTGCACCGCTCGACGGTGTCAAGGCTATTGAAATCAACATCTCGTGCCCCAATGTAAAACAAGGGGGCATGGCCTTCGGCACCACATGCGCCGGAGCCGCGGCCGTGACGAAAGCCGTCCGCGAGGCATGGCCGCGCACCATGATCGTGAAACTGTCGCCCAACGTGACTGACATAACCGAGATAGCCCGGGCCGCCGAGGCCGAGGGCGCCGATGCCGTCTCGCTCATCAACACCATGATGGGTATGGCCGTTGATGTCGAGCGCCGCAAACCGTGCCTCTCCACTGTCACGGGCGGTCTCTCGGGGCCGGCGGTTCGCCCGGTTGCCGTGCGCATGGTATGGCAGACGGCCAAGGCCGTGAAGATTCCGGTAGTCGGGCTGGGGGGCATCTGCCACGGGCGCGACGCCATTGAGTTCATGCTTGCCGGCGCACGTGCCGTTGAGGTGGGCACCGCGAACTTCATCAATCCCGCCGTTTGTGCCGAAATCGTGGAGTGGATGGCCGAGTGGTGCCGCAGACATGGCGTTGCCGACATAAACGAGATTGTCGGCGAGATCTGACACGTCAACCGTTCCGCACAGAGATGGAGAATCAACGTAAACGCATAGCCGTACTGGGTTCGACCGGCTCCATAGGCCGTCAGACCCTTGACGTCATAGCCGAATACCCTGACCGGTTCGAGGCCGCGGTGCTAATTGCCGGCAGCAGGGTCGACCAGCTTGCCGAGCAGGCAATCAGGTTCAGACCCCGTATGGCTATAATTGCCGACGAGACGAAGTATCAGGCCCTTAAGGATGCTCTTGCCCCGCATGGTATCGACGTGGCCGCCGGGCGCGAGGCTGTCATTGCCTCGATGACCGACATCGACTTCGATACTGTGGTCACCGCCACGGTAGGGTACAGCGGCCTGGAACCGACA
>USKE01000177.1 GCA_900555165.1 uncultured Porphyromonadaceae bacterium
GCTTATCCTTGACTTAAAACCGCGCTCCGCCGGTCTGAAATTCGGGAGTACTATACAATTCAAGAATAAACAATCATCACATCTGGTGACGACTGATCATTTCAAAGGGTTACAGCCTGACAATATTCCACAGACATTAGCAATTCTCGAGGCAAAATAAATACGAAACAGATGGATGTTTTGCCGCTCTGCATGGCGCGGTATTGGCAGAAATTCATTAACTTAGCGCAAAATTCAGAATATCATGGGAAAAAGAGTCAAAAACGATATGGGAAACGACACACTGAGGCTGGAGATTATGCTGCAGGCCATGGCGCTTGGGGTCACGCCTGCAGAATTTGCCGAATTCTATAAGATTGTGAGCGGTGAGATTGATGTCACAAGTGGATTGAGCCGCCATGACCTGAGCCCGGCGAATTACGGGAGTCCGAGACCGGCGGGGCGTAAACGTGGCGCCGCCGGTTCCAGTGAGCTTAAAGATGCGAAGGAAAAGACGCTGACACTGCGGGTGCAGATGCATGATGTAACAAAACCGCCCATGTGGCGCGAGTTGAAGGTACCCGCTGATTTCACCTTTTTACAGCTCCATAAGGCCATCCAGGGAGCATGCGGGCTTGAGGAGTGCCACCTGTGGCAGTTCCAGCGCAAGCCCTACGACCCCGAACTGCAGATCGGGATGCCCGCGGACAGGAAGAATCCTTACGAAATGGGGCTTGAAGACTATACACACGACGCCCGCAAGACCGGCATCACCGCTTTTCTTGCCGAGAAAGGGCAGAAACTGGTTTACGTGTATGATTTCGGCGACGACTGGATATTCAATGTAAGCGTGACAGGCATAGGCCCGCGCGACGGCGACACTGCCGTATGCACCCGCTGGAAAAGCGACCTCCAGCCTATCGAGGATACCGGCGGCATCTGGTCATATCTTGATCTGCGCCAGGCCTGGAGCGAGCGTGCCACGCTGACGAAACGGCAGAAAGAGGAGCTGGCCGACCGGTTCGGGTATGATTCGTTCGACGACCTGATTGATCTCGTCACAGAGGCCATGTTCGACCCGGAAACCGTGAATGAGAGGCTTGCCGACATCTGACCACAATATTGAACGAGGGTTTTGCAAAACCCGTTTTTTGCCTAAATTGTAGGGACATTGCTTTGCGATGTTTGGTTGATAATCAACAAAATACGCAAACATTGCAAAGCGATGTCCCTACAATTTGAGGAGTTCTGCAATACCCACCCATCCGGGATGAACCGGATGACCGGGCGTTGGTGATGTGTGGTGAATGTCAATAGTTCTTCGCCTCTATTTCGAAGAAACTGCGTTTATGGTGGCATACGGGGCATACCTCGGGGGCTTTCTTGCCGATGTGGATGTGTCCGCAATTGCGGCAGATCCAGACGGTGTCGCCCTCGCGAGAGAACACTATGCCCTCCTCGATGTTCTGCAGCAGGCGGCGATAGCGCTCTTCGTGGTGCTTTTCTATCGCAGCGACAGCGCGGAAACGGTAGGCAATCTCGGGGAATCCCTCGGCGTCGGCCTCCTCGGCCATTTTCGAATACATCTCGGTCCATTCGAAATTCTCGCCCTGAGCGGCGGCATGCAGATTGGCCATGGTATCAGAGATGTCACCGCCGTTCAGCAGCTTGAACCACAGTTTGGCATGCTCTTTTTCGTTGTTGGCTGTCTCCTCGAAGATTGCCGCAATCTGCTCATAGCCGTCCTTGCGTGCTTTCGACGCAAAGTACGTGTACTTGTTACGTGCCATTGATTCACCGGCAAACGCCTCCTGAAGGTTGCGTTCGGTCTTAGTTCCTTTCAGATCTTTCATAAGTAACTGTTCAAAATTATTTAATAGTTACCGGTCTGATTATCTCAATGTTTCTTCGGTAAAAATTTTGAATCTTTTCCTCTCTTCATCAGTCGTGTAGCTCGCTACACTCCTTCTTCATCGAGAAAAATCTTCTAAAATTTTTCCTCGAACAAACATTGAAATAATTTCGACCAGTTACTTATTCGGGTTTTTATTTGTTAGTTAAGCTATTCTTTTTTGCCGCATTCCGGACAAACTCCTTTGAAATAGACGTTCACATTGTCGCAGGAAAAATCCGCGGGCACCGCGAGGGCCGACATATCAAGGGGGATGTCAAAAATCCTTCTGCATTCCCGACAGATGAAATGTGCATGCGGCGCATGCGAAGTCGAATCATAACGGGTGGAATCGGCCGATATGTTGATGTCATTGACCAGCCCTTTCTCGGCAAGCAGTTTCACGCTGTTGAACACCGTGGTCTTTGACAGCGTGGGATTACTGCGATGCACAAACGAATATATTTCGTCGGCTGTGGGATGTGTACGGCTCGATGATATGAATTCCAGAATCTCAAGCCGCTGTATCGACGGCCTGATACCGACGGCTGTGAGTTTCCTGAGCAGAGGGGCTCTGTCGACATTCTGTTTCATCCGTAATCGATTTAGTTTTGTATTCACTACAAAATTATATCAAAAACTTTCCACATCCAAATATTTAACTTTTTTAAACAGTTTCTTTATGTGGAATCACGCACTGTAATCGTTTTAACCAAACATAGCTCTGCGAAACATGAAAGAGGCATTAGAGAAAATCAGGTCTGACTACCACCGTTATACCGGAAAAGGGGAGTAGCCGTTCGGCCGGATAATCCTTTATCTGCTGTTCGGCCGCAATCATTGTTTCAATTACAGTTTCTGGCTCCGACTCGCCCACAAGAAGAACTGGCCATGTTCATGCACAAAAGGTTGTCGATAAATATTCGATGGATATTTCCCGCAAATGCCGCATCGGATACGGCCTCTATCTCGGACACGGCATCTGCATGGTGGTGAGCCAGCACACGGTCATCGGCAACAATGTCAATCTCAGCCAGTTCCTCAATATAGGCACCAACCGGGGTGAAGGGGCTACCATCGGCGACAACGTCTACATCGGTCCGCAGGCATGTATCGTGGGCAAAGTGCATATCGGCGACTGCTCTAATATCGGCGCCGGAGCCGTTGTGGTTAAAGATGTTCCGCCAGGCACGACAGTCGGCGGCGTACCGGCAAGAGTCATTTCCGACCAACGGCAGGATTTCATCCTCAACCCCTATGCCCCGGTCCGGCCCGGAAGAAACTGAGAGAGTGGCCTGGCCGCCATCCCCCAAGGCGGTTTTTTCAAGGGAAGTGGGCGGTTGTGCCCGAGAATAAGTAAATTTGCGGCATGAATTGGTTTGAAAGCTTGTTTTGGGAGCAGTCGGCGCTGCAGGCGGTCTGCGTGATCTCGGTCATAATCGCTATCGGACTGGGACTGGGCAAACTGCGTGTGTGCGGCATCTCGCTTGGCGTGACCTTCGTGTTTTTCACAGGAATCCTGGCCGGCCATCTGGGGCTGGCGATTGACCCGCAGATTCTTCAGTATGCCGAGGATTTCGGCCTTATGCTGTTCGTCTATGAGCTTGGCCTGAAGGTCGGTCCCGGCTTTTTCAGCTCGTTCCGCACCGGAGGCATAAGGCTCAACATGCTCGGGCTGGCGCTTGTGCTTGCCGGCACTGGGGTGGCCATAGCGCTCAGCTACCTGATGGCCATCCCGATGACCGACATGGTAGGGATACTCAGCGGCGCCACCACCAACACGCCGTCGCTCGGCGCGGCCCAGCAGGCCATCAGTCAGCTGGGGCTCTCGGCCGAAGGGGCGGCCCTGAGCTGTGCCGTCACCTATCCCCTCGGTGTGGTGGGCGTCATTCTGGCCTTTATTCTGGTAAGGAAGTTCGTGGCCCGCAAGTCAGACTACGAGCCTCGGCGGCACGATGACTCAGACCACACGTTCGTGGCCGAGTTCCATGTCACCAACCCCGGCATCTGCGGCCGGTCGCTGCGCGACATAAGTGCCCTGGGGGGCTCGCATTTCGTGGTGTCGCGCATCTGGCATGGCGACGACGTGTCGATTCCCGGGCCTGACGACGTGCTCGCCGAGGGCGACCGCGTGCTGGTAATCACCAACGAAGACGAGGTCGAGAAACTGACGGTGCTTTTCGGCGAGAAGAGCGACCGCGACTGGAACAAGCCCGACATCAACTGGGACACGGTTGACAAAAACCTCGTGTCGCGCACCATCGCCATAAGCAAACCCCAGCTCAACGGGCGCCGTCTGGGTTCGCTGAGACTCCGCAAGCTCTATGCCGTGAACATCTCGCGCGTGTCACGCTCGGGGGTGCGTCTGCTGGCGCGTCCCGACCTTATCCTGCAGCTCGGCGACCGCCTCACAATCGTCGGCACTCCCGACGCCATAAACAAAGTGGGCGCCCTGGTGGGCAATTCGGTCACCGACCTGAAGGATCCCAACCTGGCCGCCATCTTCATCGGCATGGTGCTGTCGCTCATCGTGGGGTCAATCCCCATAGCCATACCCGGCATATCGGTGCCTATCAAGCTCGGCCTTGCCGGCGGACCGATTGTGGTCGGAATACTCATCGGCCGTTTCGGGCCGCAGTTCCACATGGTCACCTACACCACCCGCAGTGCCAACCTGATGCTGCGCGGCATAGGCCTCTCGCTCTTCCTGGCCTGTCTGGGCCTCGGAGCCGGCCCCCAGTTCATCGACACCATAATGCGCGGCGACGGCCTTACATGGATCTGCGCCGGATTCATCATCACCCTCCTCCCCTCGCTGGCCATGACCGTGGCCGCCATGC
>USKE01000178.1 GCA_900555165.1 uncultured Porphyromonadaceae bacterium
CTCCCTGACGGCCCTAAAGACCTTATGCTGTCAGGCCCGGGCGCCGTATTGGTTAGAAGAATTTTGTCTCGGTGCCGAAAATGGCGGTGAGCAGGTTGTTGGCCAGGCCGGACGCGCCCAGACGGAAGAACTCGTTGGTGAGCCATTTCTCGCCCAGCACCTCGCGCACGATGCAGTAGTACGACACGGCATCCTCGGGGGTGCGCACGCCCCCTGCGGGCTTGAAACCGATCATGCGGCCAGTCTGTTCGTAATACTCCTTGATGCACCGGCACATTACATAGGCGGCGTCAAGCGACGCGCCGGGGTACTCCTTGCCGGTCGAGGTCTTGATGAAGTCGGCACCCGAATACATGGCCAGGATGGCGGCGTCGCGCATGTTGCGGGCCGTCTTCAGGGCGCCGGTCTCGAGGATTACCTTCAGACGGGCGTCGCGGCACGAGTGCTTGATTTCCGAAATCTCGTCGCACACGCCTTCATAATCGCCGTCAAGGAAATCACCCACATTGAGCACGATGTCGATCTCGTCGGCGCCGCCTTCGACAGCCAGGGCCGTCTCGGCGATCTTGACCTCGGGGAAGGTCTGCGACGAGGGGAAACCGCCCGAGACGCAGGCGATGTCGACCGACGAAACTTCAAGCACCGCACGCACCACAGGCGCGAAGTTGGGGTAGACGCAGATGGCGGCCACATTCTTCATCTCGGGGTGCTCGGCGTCGAAAGCGTTGACGCGCTCGGTGAAATCGGCCACCGACTGGGGCGAGTCGGTAGACTTGAGCGTTGTAAGGTCTATGCAGTTGAACAGGAACTTGTACACGTCGGCGTTCATGTTCTCGTTGAGCGACTTGTCGAGGATTTTCTTCACCTCGGCGGCCACGGCGGCGTCATCGGTCGTCACAGCCGACTTCGCGATGGTCTCGCGGTATTTGTCTTCTGCCATATTCGTGATTTTCAATGGGGTTAAACTCAGTCGATTCTGTCGACCTCGAGATCGGCGCCCACCACCTCATGCCAGGGAAGTCCCTGCAGGGGCAGCTGCTCCATAAACGGATCGGGGTCAAACTCTTCAACGTTGTGCACACCCTTTTTGTTCCATTTTCCGGTGAGGAACATCATGGCGCCGATCATGGCGGGCACGCCGGTGGTGTAGCTCACGGCCTGCATGCCGGTCTCCTTGTATGCCTCGGCGTGCGAGCAGTTGTTGTAGATGTAGTATGTGAGCGGTTGACCCTCTTTGTCGAGACCCGAGATGCGGCAGCCGATCGAGGTCTCGCCGGTGTAGTTCTCGCCCAGATCCTGAGGGTTGGGGAGCACCGCCTTGAGGAACTGAAGGGGCACAATCTTCTGGCCGTTGTAGTCGATCTCGTCGATGCGGGCCATGCCTATGTTCTGGATCACACGCAGATGTGTGAGGTATTCCTGGCCGAAAGTCATCCAGAAACGGGCGCGTTTGATTGTGGGGAAGTTCTGCACCAGCGACTCAAGCTCCTCATGGTACATCAGGTACGACTCGCGGGGGCCGATGCCGGGATATGTCAGCGGCGCGTGGATTTCCAGGGGGCCTGTGCCCTCCCACTTGCCGTTGAGCCAGTAGCGGCCCGGCTGGGTGATCTCGCGGATGTTGATCTCGGGGTTGAAGTTGGTGGCGAACGCCTTGCCGTGGTTGCCGGCGTTGCAGTCCACGATGTCGAGGGTCTCCATGGCCGAGAACCAGTGCTTTGCGGCGTATGCGGTGAAGATGCCCGAGACGCCCGGGTCGAAACCGCAGCCGAGGATGGCCGTCAGACCGGCTTTCTCGAAACGCTCGCGGTATGCCCACTGCCACGAATACTCGAAGTGAGCCTCGTCGCGAGGCTCGTAGTTGGCCGTGTCGAGGTAGTTCACCCCGCACTCCAGACAGGCGTCCATGATGGTGAGGTCCTGGTAAGGGAGCGCCACGTTGATCACCAGTTCGGGATTGTGGCGGTTGAACAGGGCCACCAGATCCTCCACCGAGTCGGCATCGACGCGGTCGGTGGTTATCTGCGGCAGGGCACGGCCGGCCTTCGCGGCGGCGGCCACAATGGCCCGGCGCGTGGCCTCGCACTTGCTCTGCGTGCGCGACGCAATCACGATCTCACTGAACACGCCGGGGTTCTGCGCGCATTTGTGCGCCACAACGGTGCCGACGCCACCGCAACCTATAATAATTACCTTTGACATTCTTGTGTTTGTTGATGATGCCTGACGCGGCATGTCGCCCCGGGCCGAAACGCCGGCCGGCGCGGCGCATGGCACGCCATCGGAAGGCAAAATTAATCAATTTCTGTTAATTCCCACCATAATAAGTGTGTTTTTTGTAACTTTGTATTGCAATGGGCAAACACTCGAAGGACAAATCACAGCAGCTGCAGGACAAAATCGCCATCCTGCCGCAGTCGCCGGGCGTCTACATGTACTATGACGCCGACGGTACGGTGATATATGTCGGCAAGGCCAAGAACCTCAAGCGCCGCGTGTCGTCATACTTCAACCGCACCCACGACGTTCTGCGCACCAACATGCTCGTGCGCGCCATAGCCGACATGAGCTACATCGTGGTGCCCACCGAGCAGGACGCGCTCAACCTCGAGAACTCGATGATCAAGGAGTACAAGCCGCGCTACAATGTGCTGCTCAAGGACGACAAGTCGTACCCCTGGATCTGCGTGACGCGCGAGATGTTCCCGCGCGTGTTCGTCACCCGCCAGCGGCTCAAGGACGGCTCGAAATACTTCGGTCCCTACACCGAGGCGTCGATGGCGCACGCCGTCATCGGCCTGATACGCGAGCTCTACCCCCTGCGCACATGCAACATGGCCGTCACCCCCGAGTCGATAGCCCGCGGCAAGGGGCGCCTGTGCCTGCAGTACCACCTGAAACGGTGCGGCGGATGCTGTGTCGGCAAGGTCGACGAGGCCGCTTACGGCGCCCAGATCGACCGCATAAAGCAGATTCTGCGCGGCGAGACCGGCGAGCTGATGGAGCACCTGCGCTCGGAGATGGCGCGTCTTTCCGAACAGCTGCGGTTCGAGGAGGCGCAGGAGCTCAAGCGCAAATACCTGCTCATCGAGCGCTACCACGCAAAGAGCGCCATAGTCAGCCAGGTGCTTGACCAGATCGATGTGTTCGGCATCGACGACGACGGCTCGGCCGACGTCTACATCAATTACATGCACGTGCGCCGCGGCGCCGTGGTGCGGTCGCTCACGCTGCAATACAAGCGGCGCCTCGACGAGTCGGCCGCCCAGCTCTTAGGCTATGCCGTCGACGAGGTAAAGACCCGTTTCGGCCTCACTTACGACGAGGTGGTGGTGCCCGTGAGCCCCGAGCTTGAGTTCAAGGGGGTGACATTCACCGTGCCGCAGCGCGGCGACCGCGCGAAACTGCTCGATGTCTCGACCCGCAACGCACGCCAGAGCCGCGTCGACGCCCTGAAACAGCTTGAGCGCCTCGACCCCGAGAAACGCGCCGAACGCACCCTCGAACGCATAAAGGCCGACTTCCGCCTTTCCGAACTGCCGCGCCACATAGAGTGTTTCGACAACTCTAACATACAGGGCACCAACCCTGTGGCCTCGTGCGTGGTATTCCGCGACGCCAAACCATCGAAAAAAGACTACCGCCACTTCAACATAAAGACCGTGGTCGGCCCCGATGACTTCGCCTCGATGAAAGAGGTGCTGACCCGCCGCTACACCCGCCTGATGACCGAGGCCCCCGACGACCTGCCACAGCTAATCGTGGTCGACGGCGGCAAGGGACAGCTTTCGTCGGCCGTCGAGGCCCTCGACGATATGGGCCTGCGCGGACGCATAGCCATAGTGGGCATAGCCAAGCGCCTGGAGGAAATCTACTTCCCCGGCGATTCCGTGCCGCTCTACATCGACAAGAATTCCGAATCGCTCAAGGTGGTGCAGCATCTGCGCGACGAGGCGCACCGGTTCGGCATAACGCATCACCGCAACCGCCGCTCGAAGGCTCAGATACAGAGCGAGCTCTCGCAGATTCCCGGCGTGGGTCCCGCCACCGAGCAGGCGCTGCTCAAGGAGTTCCGTTCGGTGAAACGCATAGCGGCCGCATCGGTCGACGCCCTCGCCGAAGTCGTAGGCCCTGCCAAGGCACGGGTGATACGCAACCACTTCACTCAAAAACCTGACAACGGTGCTGAAAATCCATAAGGCCTCTGCCGGCTCAGGCAAGACATACACCCTGGCCCGCGAATACCTGCGGCTGCTGCTGGGATATACCGACGAAGACGGACGCCAGCGTCTGCGCCCGGCCTCGGCATACGGTTTCGGGCGCCGCAAGGCCCACAGCGCCATCCTCGCCGTCACGTTCACCAACAAGGCAACCGAAGAGATGATACAGCGCATCGTCAAGGAGCTGTACAACCTCTCGCGCCAGGGCAGCCCCGGGGCACCGCACTCCAACTACATCGACGAGTTCTGCCGCGTGTTCGACGCCACGCCGCAGAGCGTGGCCGAGGCCTCGGCACGCGCCCTGTCAGACCTGCTTTTCAACTTCTCATACTTCAACGTCTCGACTCTCGACTCATTCTTCCAGACCATCGTGCGGTCATTCGCCCGCGACCTCGACCTGCCCGAGAACTACAGCCTCGAGATCTCGCAGGAGTTCCCCGTGGCATCGTCGGTGGCCGACATGTTCACCGACCTGAACCGCCCCGAGG
>USKE01000179.1 GCA_900555165.1 uncultured Porphyromonadaceae bacterium
ATCCAAATAAGGGGCTACCGAGTCGTGGTAAGCGATCGCCTTTTCCCGCATATCGGTCAAGCGGTTCGCTTTCTTGCGGGCCTCTACCATCTCATCCACTTTCTTGGTCACGGCACAGATATGCCCGGCTATCTTACGAACCAAGCGACGGGGCTCTTCCGACATATTGCGGAATTCCGGGTCATCGCCGAATGTCTCTTTCAACTTCGCTATATTATCCAGCAATACGCGAACGGCTACCGGGATGATATGGTTCAAGGATAAATCCCCTAATACCCGAGCCTCGATCTGTACCTTTTTGATATAGACTTCCCATTTTACCTCATTACGCGCTTCCAATTCTTTCTGGGTAAGTACGCCGGTAGACGTGAACATCTCGATCGACTCCGGTTTAAGATAAGCGTCATATTGCAAGGGAACACTATTTTGGCAATCCAGACCTCGCTTGGCGGCTTCCTCTTTCCATTCGTCGCTGTAACCGTTGCCGTCGAAGTGGATGGGTTTCGATTTGATGATGAGTGCCTTGGCCTCCTCGAGGATGGCGTGGTAAAGCGACTCCTCTCGGTCAACGCGGGCATCGACACGGGCCTTGAAGTCGGCGAGCTGTTCGGCAACGGCGGCGTTCAGGGCCAGCATGGCCGACGCGCAGTTGGCCGATGAACCCACGGCGCGGAACTCGAAACGGTTGCCGGTGAAGGCGAAGGGTGACGTGCGGTTGCGGTCAGTGTTGTCGAGCATGATTTCGGGAATCTCGTTCACGCCGACGCTGATGCCCTCTTTTTCGGCGAATTCAATCAGGTCGTCTTCGGTAGAGTTCTCAAGGTGCTCGAAGATGTCTGCGATCTGCTTGCCGGTGAAGATCGAGATGATGGCGGGGGGAGCTTCGTTGGCGCCGAGACGGTGGGCGTTGGTGGCCGACGAGATGCTGGCCTTCAGAAGGGCGTTGTGACGGTGTACGGCGGCCATGACGTTGGCCACGAAGGTGATGAAACGCAGGTTCTGGCGGGGGGTCTTGCCCGGGGCAAAGAGCAGGGTGCCGGTGTCGGTGCCCAGGCTCCAGTTATTGTGCTTGCCCGAGCCGTTGATGCCGGCGAACGGTTTCTCATGCAGGAGCACGCGGAAGTTATGGCGTTTTGCAACCTCGCTCATGATGTTCATCAGCAGCAGGTTGTGGTCGTTGGCAAGGTTGGTTTCCTCGTAGATGGGGGCGAGCTCGAACTGGTTGGGAGCTACCTCGTTGTGGCGTGTGCGGGCAGGGATGCCGAGCTTGTGGCACTCGATTTCGAGGTCAAGCATGAATGCCTGCACGCGCGAGGGGATGGCGCCGAAATAGTGGTCTTCAAGCTGCTGGTTCTTGGCGCTTTCGTGGCCCATGAGGGTGCGGCCGGTCATCACCAGGTCGGGACGGGCGCTGTAAAGTGCCTCGTCTACAAGGAAGTATTCCTGTTCCCAGCCCAGGTATGAATACACGTGTTTCACGTCGGGGTCGAAGTAGCGGGCCACTTCTGTGGCGGCTTTGTCGACGGCGCTGAGGGCGCGCAGCAGGGGGGTCTTGAAGTCGAGCGACTCGCCGGTGTACGATATGAAGATGGTGGGGATGCAGAGGGTGCCGTTAAGGATGAACACGGGCGACGAGATGTCCCATGCCGAGTAGCCGCGGGCCTCGAAAGTGTTGCGGATACCGCCGTTGGGGAAACTCGATGCGTCGGGTTCCTGCTGTACCAGGAGCTTGCCGGTGAATTTCTCGACTACGCCACCCTTGCCGTCATGCTCGATAAAGGCGTCGTGTTTCTCGGCTGTGCCTCCTGTCAGGGGCTGGAACCAGTGTGTGTAGTGGTGAGCACCGTTGTCGATGGCCCATTGTTTCATGCCTGCGGCGACTTTGTCGGCCAGTTCCAGCGAGAATGGCTTTTTGTTGTCGATGCAGTCAACCAGCTTGTCGTAGGTGTCGCGTGAGAGATACTCGAACATCTTCTGCCGGTTGAACACGGCAGAGGCGTAGTATTTCTCGGGACGCTCGGCGGGCAGTTTCACCGGCTGGGCTTTGCGGTCAGATGCTTCTTTGACCACTTCAAATCGTAGTAACGACATAAGAGATGATGTTTCCGGAGAGAGAAAATTAAACCTAAATATATAACCTTAAAAAAAGTTTAGTTTTCGATATGTGATGTTGGCGCGGATGAATGGTCACGCTTTGCCGAAGGCCTTCACGATGCGCTCGATGGCGGCGCGTGTGTTCTCGTGGGTACTGAACGCGGTGAGGCGGAAATATCCCTCGCCGGCGGGGCCGAATCCCGAGCCGGGTGTGCCGGCGACACCGGCCTTGTCAAGCAGCTGGTCGAAGAATTCCCACGAGGTGGTCTCGCCGGGTGTCTTCAGCCATACATACGGGGCGTCGACGCCGCCGTAGACCTCGAATCCTATCGACAGCAGGCCGTCGCGCAGGGTGCGGGCGTTTTCCATGTAATATTCCACGGCCTCGCGTGCCTGACGGCGCCCCTCGGGGGTGTAGACGGCGGCCGCGCCGCGTTGCGAGATGTATGACGCGCCGTTGAACTTGGTGCACTGTCGGCGGTTCCACAGGCGGTTCATCGACACCTCATGCCCTTCGGAATCCTTGGCTTTCAGACTCTTCGGCACAACGGTATAGCCGCACCTGACGCCGGTGAAACCGGCTGTCTTCGAGAAACTGCGGAACTCGATGGCCACCTCCCTGGCACCTTCGATCTCGTAGATCGAGTGCGGAACCTCTGGGGTGTGGATGAACGCCTCGTAGGCCGAGTCGAACATTATCAGCGCGCCGTTCTCGCGGGCATAGTCCACCCACACTTTCAGCTGGTCGCGGGTGAGTGCGGTGCCGGTGGGATTGTTGGGGTAACAGAGGTATATGACGTCAACCTTGCGGTCGGGCAGAGCGGGCACAAAACCGTTGGCCGCCGTGACAGGCAGATATACGAGACGGCTCCAGTTGCCTGAGGCTCCCAGCTCGCCGGCGCGGCCGGCCATCACGTTGGTGTCGGCATACACGGGATAGACGGGGTCGGTCAAGGCCACGATGTTGTCGGCGGCAAGCAGGTCGCCGATGTTGCCGGTGTCGCTTTTCGCGCCGTCGCTTACAAAAATCTCGTCGGCGCTGATGTCGATGCCGCGTGCGTGGTAGTCGTTCTCGGCGATTGCATCGCGCAGGAAAGCGTATCCCTGTTCGGGCCCGTAACCGTGGAAGGTCTCTGTGGCGCCCTCGTCGTCAACGGCGCGGTGCATGGCCTCGATGGCGGCCGGGCAGAGCGGAAGTGTGACATCGCCGATGCCCATGCGGATTATGTCGGCCTCGGGGTGTGCCTCTTTGTATGCGCTGATGCGCCGTGCCACCTCCGAAAAGAGATAGCTCTCGGGGAGCTTGCAGAAATTCTCGTTTATCTTGAACATAACGTGTAAAGTCGTTTGGATTTTATGTGGTCATGCTGGCCATTCGCCGGTGAATACCTCGGTGGCCGGTCCGGTCATCATAACGTGGCCGGTTTCGGTGTCCCATTTGATGTGGAGGTCGCCTCCGCGCAGGTGCACGGTGACTTCGCGTCCGGCGCGGCCTGTCAGCGCCGCCGCAACGGCTGGTGGGCCCGCGCCCGTGGCGCCGGGCCCGGCCCCTGCGACTGCACAGGCACCGGTTCCGCAGGCAAGTGTCCCACCAGCCCCGCGTTCCCATACGCGCATCTCTATCTCGTCGGGAGAGATTACGCGCGCGAATTCGATATTTGCGCGTTCAGGAAAAATGGCATGCCGTTCCAGCTCTTTGCCGGTCTCGAACACCAGGGCGTCGGTGATTTCGTCGACGAACGCCACGGCGTGGGGGTTGCCCATCGAAACGGCGGTGAGGCGCACGGGACCTGCAGTAGCGGTCTCGACCTCGATGTTCTCGGTCGCAGGGGCGTTTACCGGAATGTCGGCCGGCGCAAACGCTGGGGCACCCATATCTACGGTCACCTCGGCCACTTTGCCGTCGGCGCCTTTGTGGAGTGTTAAATATTTAACGCCCGAAAGAGTTTCGAGCGTTATCTTTTCGCGGTCGGTGAGACCGTGGTCGTAAACATATTTGCCGATACAGCGGGTGCCGTTGCCGCACATGCGGCCTTCTGAGCCGTCGGCGTTGAACATCCTCATTCTGAAGTCGGCCTTTTCAGAGGGCAGAATCAGTATCAGACCGTCGCCGCCGATGCCTGTGTGCCGGTCACTGACCTCGCGGGCCAAAGTGGCCGGGTCAGCGGGGCAAGACTCCGTGCGGGCCTCGGCCGGTCCCGCCACACAATTAATATACACGTAGTCGTTTCCGATACCGTGCATCTTGGTGAATTTAATCCCTTTCATACAGAAAAAATTTCGGCACAAAGTTAGGAATAATTTCCCGAACCCCAAAAAAAATCCCACCACCCCATCATAAAAAATTGAGGTGGAAATTCAATGGCAATGGGAACTGCAATAATATTAAGAGGGTGCTGTCAGGAGAGGGCGGAGGCGATGGATGCGAGGGTGAGGCGGGTGAGGGTGGGGTGGCCGTCGGGGGTGAGGGCCGGGTCGGGGAGTGAGAAGAGGGTAGCCAGGAGTTTCTCGGCCTGGCCGTAGGGGAGTGGGGTGCCGGGACGGACGGCGCCGGCGCGTGCAAGCGAGAGGGCTACGGCGCGTCTTACGGCATCCGAGGCGGCG
>USKE01000180.1 GCA_900555165.1 uncultured Porphyromonadaceae bacterium
CAAGGACTCCCTGATTATGAGTCAGGTGCTCTAACCAACTGAGCTATAGGACCTGAAATGACCCGGGTGAGGGTGATTCCTATTGGTGCCGGTGCCGTGGCCCGGAGGCCTCAGGCGCTTATCGACGTGCAAAGATAGGGATTTTTTTGCAAACGGCAATGCTTTTGGCAAATTTTGATGGGTGCCGGTGTTATTTTCGTATTATTTTCGTATCTGTCTTGGCGTGATTTTTCTCATTCCCGGCCGGAAGAACAGCCATGAATCAGTTCAGAGGTGAGCGTCGTGGGTGTGCCGTATGGGGTGCCGATGGGCGTGTCAGAGGCGGTGGAAGGTGAGGCGGCTGAGGTTGGCACGGGTGAAGATGTGGCGCGACAGGGACGACACGATGAATCCGGTCGAGAGGGCTGCTACCACGGTGCCTTCGCGCACCCCCTCGATGTGGCCCGAGCAGGCCAGCCCGAGCAGGAGGGCCGAGCTTACCAGGGAGACGTCGAAGATTACCTTCAGGCGTCCGAAGTCTTTGTTGTAGCGCCGTGCGGCGTATTTAACGAACCCTTCGGCGCTCATTATGGCCACGTTAGGTTTTAATTCAAGCACCACGCCCACTGCCTGGCTGATGCATCCGGCGCCCAGAAGTGCCAGGGCCATTGGGTAGGAGGTGGGTTCGATGGAGCCCGCGAGCGCCATGTTCAGGTCTATGAAGATTGCAAACAGCAGTGAGAACGGCAGCTGCAGCAGTATCTCCACGCGGTCTTTGCGTGTGCCGTGCCCTGCGCGTATCAGCCAGAACTGGCCGATGATGAGCAGTACGTTTATCAGGAATGTGGCGGTGCCGAGCGAGATTGGCGTGTGCAGCGTCACCAGGTAGTTCACGCTTGAGATGGGTGTGGTGCCCAATGTGGAAGTTACTATGAAAACTATGCCGAGTGAGAGGAAATAAAGGCCGATGATGAATGTGATGTAACGTAAAATGGTTTTTCTGATCATCTATTGGAATTTTACATTGCAAATGTTACGCAATTTTCCGGTGACGGCCGCTATCATGCTCTCGGAATCTGACATGCTGTTGCGGATAATTATTTGCAACAAAAAGCGTATAATTCTAAGTGTCAGAACTATACGCTTTTCTTTGGTGATCCGGTTGGGATTCGAACCCAAGACCCACAGCTTAGAAGGCTGTTGCTCTATCCAGCTGAGCTACCGGACCGGTGGCGCAAAGTTACGCAAAATTTTTGAGATATGGCGCATTATGACGTCGCGATGCCGTGATTTATCGGTCACGTGCATTGTGATTGGCTTTAGGGGGCGGTCAGAGGCGAGGCAGGGCGGCCAGGGAGTCGGCCAGGGCCTGGCGGGTGGCGGCGGTGACGGGCACCAGCGGCAGGCGGAGCACATCTTCGGCCAGCCCCATGATGTTGAGCAGCGACTTTATGCCGGCCGGGTTGCCGTCGGCGAACAGGGCGCGGTACAGCGGCTGCAGGGGGCGGTCTATCACGCCGGCCTCGGCGAACTGTCCGGCCAGGGCCAGGCGTGTCATGCGGCTGAACCGGTCGGGCAGGGCGTTGGCGATTACCGAGATCACACCTTCGGCGCCCATGGCTATCAGCGGCAGGGGCAGGGCCTCGTCGCCCCGAAAGACCCCGAACCCGGTCAGGGCATCGTCGCCCGAAAGCACCCTGAATCCGGCGGGGCGACGTTCGATAATCTCGCGAATCTGACCTATGCGGCCCGATGCCTCCTTGACGCCGATTATCTGACCCGGAAAATCGTGGGCCAGTGTGAGGGTAGTGGCGGTGTCCATGTTGGCGCCGGTGCGTGAAGGCACATTATATAATATCACGGGCAGGGGCGAGGCCTCGGCCACGGCGCTGAAGTGGGCGCGTATGCCCTCCTGACCGGGGCGGTTGTAATATGGCACCACCGAGAGAATGGCGCTGTAGCCGGTGAAGTCGGTCTGATGGAGCTGCTCTACCAGCGCCCCTGTGGCGTTCGAGCTCATGCCGAGAACCAGAGGGATGCGTCCGGCAGCGTGCTCGGCCACGAACCGGGTCACGTCGGCGCGTTCGCGGGGGGTGAGTGTCACGGCCTCGCCGGTGGTGGCCAGCACCACGATATATTCCACGCCGCGCTCTATCTGGTAGTCGACCAGCCGTGCAAGGGCGTCATAGTCGACCGATGAGTCTTTTCTGAAAGGTGTTGCCAGCGCTACGCCGGTGCCTTTTATGTCAATCATAAATATTCGTTTTCAAACTGTGGCAAAGTTAACAAAAAATCGCGAACAACACGGGGCAGTCAAGTGTTGTAATATCAAAAATCTGACACCTATGGATGATTTCAACAAACTCATAAACGATTCAAAACCCACGCTGGTCGACTTTTTCGCAACCTGGTGTGGCCCGTGCAAGATGATGGCTCCTATTCTCGAAGATGTCAAGAACAAGGTCGGGGATACAGCCAATGTCATCAAGGTAGATATCGACAAGAACGCCGAGCTTGCCGCGCGTTACCGCGTGCAGTCGGTGCCTACGCTGATCATGTTCAAGAACGGCGAGGCAGTATGGCGCACCGTGGGCGTGCAGCAGGAGGCTCTGCTCACCGCCAAGATCTACGAGCACGCCAAATGACGTCGCCACTGCGGCGCCCTGTGACCCGAGAATAATAACCGGTCAGTGCACCCAACATATAGACGCATGCATGTTCCCCGGGCCTTTCAGAGGGTCTGTGGGGCATGTCATGCGCTTTGTCTTATCTTAATATTTTAGATGTAGTGGCTGATCCAAATGCCTGATATTTACGGTATAATGCCTGAAAACGGTCTTTATCGGCACTACATTTTTCGGTGTGCGGTTGACATGCGCCTGCTTTTGGGGTAAATTTGCACTGAAATCAAACAATTGTCCCACACCCAAAATCTGAGCATGAACAAGCTTGCATTATTGACAGTAATATCGGCTCTGGCCGGTGCCGGCGCCGCCGCTGCGGCATCGTCGCCGTCAGAGGTGATTGTCGCCACCGACGCCTACCGCTGGCAGGGCGACACCATATTCCAGGGCGAATACAAGGCCTGGGCCGTGAGCCCCGACGAGATACAGTCGACCTACTCGGCGTGCCCGCATTATTTTATGCCCGTTGAAAGAACCTGGAAACGTAAGAACGACCTTTCGGCCTATCCGCGCCTGACCACCGGCAACCGTCTGCACCAGGCCATTTACAACATGGGCCTTGACGAGATGGTGAACGCTGTGGAGCCCGATACCACCCTGCGTACAGGCAAGGAGTGGTCGGGCGTATGGACGCGCGACGTCAGCTACTCGATAATCCTCTCGATGGCCTACATGCAGCCTGAGGCCTCGATGATCTCGCTGATGAAAAAGGTGAATCCCAGCGGCCAGATCATACAGGATACCGGTTCGGGGGGCGCATGGCCCATCTCGACCGACCGCATAATCTGGGTGGTGGCCGCCTACGAGATATACAAGGTGACCGGCGATCGCTCGTGGCTTGAGAAAGTATATCCCATCGCCGTGCGCGCCATCGAGAAAAATGACCTCACCGTGATGAGCGACGCCGGCCTGATGAAAGGCGAGACCTCGTTCCTCGACTGGCGCGAGCAGAGCTATCCGCGATGGATGCAGACCGTAGACATCTCGCAGTCAGAGGCCATGGGTACCAACATGGCTTACGTGGCCGCTCTGCGCGCCACCGCGGACATGGCCCGCATACTCGGCAAGAAGAAAGAGGCCGAGCGGTTCACCGCGCAGGCCGATGCCCTCGCGCAGGCCGTTCACGCCCGTTTCTGGATGCCCGACAAGGGGTATTACGGCATGTATACCTACGGCCGCGACAACCTCGTGATGAATCCGCGCGCCGAGACCCTCGGCGAGTCGCTGGCCATCATCTACGACATCGCTCCGGCCGATGCCGTGAAATCCATCTCCGAGAACAACCCCAATACCCCCTTCGGCGCCGCCATCTTCTACCCGCAGATTGCCGACATGCCAAACTACCACAACAACGCGCTGTGGCCGTTCGTGGGGAGTTACTGGGCCATCGCACAGGCAAAGGCCGGAAACGAGGCCGGCACGATGGAGGCCATCGGCGCCATATTCCGCCCCGCGGCACTGTTCGCCACAAACAAGGAGAACTTCAACCTCGACAACGGCGACATCTTCACCGAGCTGAACTCGTCGAACATGCTCTGGTCGCTGTCGGGCAACATCGCCCTGACCACACGCATCCTCTTCGGCATCCACTTCGAGCCAGACGGTCTGGTAATCAGCCCGTTCGTGCCCAAAGCGCTTGAGGGTACCCGCACTCTCGACAATTTCCATTACCGCGGCGCCACGCTCAACATCACCGTCAACGGCTACGGCGCCAACGTCAGGAGCATCTCGCTCAACGGTAAAGCCCTCAAACCGGGCGAGCTTATCGCCGCCTCGAAACTCAAAGGGGTGTGTGACATCACCGTCGACATGGACAGCCAGCCCATCCCCCCGATGAAACTCAACCGCGTGCCCAACCTCAAGGCGCCGCTCACCCCCGACGCACGCCTTACAGCATCAGCCGATTATGCCGGCCAGGGTGTGCCCGTGCTCAACCTGCTTGAGTGGAACCCGATAGAATACATCGGCCAGTATATTGTGCTCAAGGATGGCAAGGAAGTGGGGCGGACGCGCCCGACAGATCGGTAGG
>USKE01000181.1 GCA_900555165.1 uncultured Porphyromonadaceae bacterium
CCGCGATTGCCCTGGGCGGCGAGAGCCGCGATCAGGTGGCTGAAGCCGCCGCGCAGATCCGGCACGTCGATGTCACGGCCGGTCAGCGGGGTCGGTCCGAAGATGACCGCGGAATGCTTGTAGTTGCGCTGTTGGAAGCGGCACGGCAGGGAGCCGAGGCATTCGCGGTACAGCTGGATGGTGGCGCCCATCTGCACCAGCGGCTTGGTGAAGCCGAAACGGTTCTCATACACGGTCTCATGCACGATGGAAAGGCCCAGACCGGCGCCGCCGGCGCGGATGCACTCAGCCAGAGTGCCCTGGGGCAGCAGGTTCACTTCCAGAGTGCCCTCGGTGTTCTGCTGGCCCACCTCGGGGGTCATGCCCACATGGGTGGCGATGACGCGCTTGACCTGATGGTTGTGGATCAGCTCCGCGATGCCGAAGAACTCCTCGCCCATGTCTTCTGCTGCGGCAGCGGCAGCAGCGGCGGCCTTAGCATCGATTTTGGCGTCGAATTCGTCAAGGTCGACCGCCTCGGCGGGAGCCTTGCCGACGGCGAGCGTGCAGACCGGGTCCTTGA
Source organism: uncultured Porphyromonadaceae bacterium (assembly GCA_900555165.1). Lineage (GTDB taxonomy): Bacteria > Bacteroidota > Bacteroidia > Bacteroidales > Muribaculaceae > UBA7173. The sequence continues at coordinate 563 of USKE01000181.1, forward strand.
GCGTGCGGCCGGTAATCATCTTCTTCATCTCGATGTAGAACGAGCGGTCAGTAAGATAATCGAAGGTGAACATCAGGCGCTGCCCCTCATCCTCGATGAAGTCTGAAAGCACACTGTCTTCCATCAGGTAGACATCTTCCGACGAATCGGAGCCCATGTCCTCAAGGGTTATCTCGCGCTCTTTCTCCCAACGGTCGTCGCAGATGAAGAACGATGACATCTGGTTCTTGTCATAATCCACCGACTCGCAGATTGCATTCTTGAGGTCAAGGAAAGTGGCCTCGGCGTCGATCTGTATCTCGCGCTTGAAATTGTCGACTTCGTCAGATACTATTCTGAAGTTGAATATCATAATTGCTTTTGAAAATATTTGTTGTCAGTGACCGGCGCTGGATGCTGTGACCCGAACCCGTTGTCGTGGCAAAGTTAAATAACTTTGCAACAAACTCCAACCAAAAGACACTTAAAAATACGCAGTTTTTCTATTGCATTTTAATATTTTTTAGATATACGGCCACAGGCGCCGCCATGCACCATACCGGGCAAGACAGATTGATCCAAAATAAAAGAGACGGCATGCCGTTTTACCGGCGTGCTGTCTCTCCAATACGTTTTACACTGTTACAATAATGCAGGTCAGCTCTTGGGCTGGGCCACAGGCAGAGCGCGTGAGAACACTTCGCGGAACGATACCAGGGTTTCGGTACGCCCCAGACCGAGAGGCTGAAGTTTCTCGTGGATAAGGCGGAGCAGATGCTCGTTGTCGCGTGCATAGACTTTCAGCATCATGTCATACTGGCCGGTGGTATAGTGGCATTCCACTACTTCCGGAATAGACAACAGACTGTCAGCAACATCGGCAAATTTATCAGGGTCTTTAAGGAACACGCCTATAAATGCACAAGTGTCATACCCCAGGGTGGTAGGCTTGATGAGGGCACGCGACCCCTCAAGAATGTTCGTGGCCTGGAGTTTTGCGATACGCTGATGAATAGCCGCGCCGCTAACACCACATTCGCGGGCTATTTCCAGAAAAGGTTTTCGACCATTGTCGACCAGCATCTGAAGAATCTTCGTGTCGAGATTGTCGATTTGTAATCGTGGCATTTGATCAGGTTTAAAATTTAAGTTTGCTTTTTAACTGCCACAAAGATATATAAAATTCTTTAAAATCAAACAAAATGACGCCGAATTTTTAAAGCAATTTAATACACCCGGATGAATTTCATATAAAATTCCATATACAAAGATCATAAAATCTAAGATAACCACATGAATCACCGCAATCGGTAATACGAGATACATCACTGTCACCCAGCCAAATACGATATAACGCCGAAACTTTATGTCATACGTTGTTGCATGTGACGGAATGTAAGAAATATGCGGCTTTTAATTTTTATGTTATACAACATATAAAGAAATACGTCACGAAGGTGCGCCCTCCATCCTACTGACAACTTGGCGGGGTGTCGGATTTTCAGTACCTTTGCACTTAAAACAACCATCTGATTCAGATCAGCAACATGAAAGAGATAACCTTGCAGCGGCTCGGGAGCAACGACGCCATTCCCGAGGCTGTAAAATCCACATATCTCGGGTCGTTCCCCGAAGAGGAACGCCGCGACTGGGAAGACATCGCCGCCCGTGTCAGTGCCGGCGACCCGATTTTCTCGCTCTACCTCATCAGAAAGAATGGCGACCCCGTGGGATTCGTGACCACCTGGCGCCTCCCCGACGCGCTGTACGTCGAACACCTTGCCATATATCCCGACAAGCGTTCTGGGGGCATCGGCTCGGCCGTGCTCGCTGAAATCGCCGACATTGCCGCCGGAAAACCGGTGGTACTTGAGGTCGAGCTCCCCGAAACATCAGACGAGGCGCGCCGCCGTATCGAGTTCTATACCCGAAACGGCTTTACGGCAATGGACCGGTATCCATATTTCCAGCCACCATACCGCCCGGGGGGACAGACCGTGCCGCTCATGCTCATGGTGACATCTCCCCTTCCCGACCCTGACAGATTCGTCATAATGCTCCACACATTAGTATATAATCAATGAGAATGACAAGACTGTCGTCATGCGTGGGTTTGCTTGCGGTGATTGCCATGCTGGCAGGCTCATGCGGCAGAAAGAAAGAAATCTCAGCACCCGACGGGCGGCTTGAGGTTGCCACGGGTCTCGCACCGGTCGGCAGCCTCATCAGGGCTGTCGGGGGCGACTCGGTGGCGGTAACCGTCCTGCTTGAATCAGGTGCCGACCCGGAACAGTTCGATCCGGGGGCTGCGGCAATGAAATCGCTGAGCAAAAGCCGCGTTTTCTTCACCCTGGGCATGTTGCCTTTCGAGAAGAAGATTGTCGGGAATCTCGACAACCACACCGCGGCATGCAATATCACCGAAAACATCGAACCGATATGGGGCACACATGGCGACGAGGCAGATCCGCATGTGTGGATGTCGGTCAGAAACCTCAAGGCAATGGCACAGACCGTAGCGGCTGAACTTTGCAGAACCAGACCGTCGGCCGACCGTTACTTCAAATCCCGGCTTGAACAGCTCGAAAACAAGCTTGATTCGCTTGACAGCTCATGGAACGCCCGGATTGCTCCGCTCAAGGGTAAAGCTTTCGTGGTGGGCCATCCTACCCTGTCATATTTCACCCGCGATTATCCGGTGAGACAGATCGCTACCGGCGCAGAAGGGCACAAGGAACAGACCGCACGCGACATCCGCAACCGCATCGACGAGGCCAAGGGCGCCGGCGCCAGGCTGATTTTCGCACAGCCCGGAAACGAAGGACGCATGGCACGTGACCTGGCCACGCAACTCGGAGCAGAAATCGTGGAATTCGATCCCATGTCGCCCGAAACCCTGGTACAGCTCGAAACCGTTGTCGACAAACTGACTGAAACTTATGGCAAATGACAATCCCATAATCAGGCTGACTAACGTCACGCTGCAACGCGGCGAGCGTCTTATCCTAAACAACGTCAACCTGACGGTAAACCGTGGCGACTTCCTTGCCGTGACCGGGCCCAACGGCGGGGGGAAGACCACCTTGTTGCGTCTGATCCTGAAACTGCTCAAGCCCGACAGAGGGGCGGTCGAATACTTCAATTCCGCAGCCCAGAGCGTCAGCACCCTGCATATCGGCTATCTGCCGCAGAAAAACATGATTGACTCTCATTTCCCCGTTACCGTCAGGCAGGTAATAGCCATGGGACTGATGGGGAAAGCCGCCGATGCCACAACAGGAAACCATGACCGGCTCATCGCCGGCATGACAGAGACCGTAGGGCTGCGCGACCATGCCGACTCACCCATCGGCACGCTGTCGGGCGGTCAGCTGCAACGTGCCCTGCTGGGGCGCGCGCTGGTATCGAATCCTGAACTGCTGATACTCGACGAGCCGCTGAGCTACCTCGACAAGACCTTCGAGCACCGTATATACGACATCCTCGAAAATGCCGCCCGACAGGCAACCATCATTCTCGTTTCGCATGAGATGAGCGTCATCGCCGCCATGGCCAACCGGCACCTCATAGTCGACGGTACGGCTCATGAATGTACCGGCCACCACCATTTCGTGCCCTCAGACTGCAACTGATCCCAATTCAGAACCCTCAAGATGCAACATACCACGCCCCCCAAAACAGAACCGCGGGAAATAGAACTGCTTGCCCCGGCACGCGACCTTGACACAGCCATAGCCGCCATTGACCATGGCGCAGACGCGGTATATATGGGTGCGTCGATACTCGGCGCACGCAAGGCCGCCGGGAATACGGTCGACGACATCAGGCAGGCTTCCGAATACGCCCATCTGTTCGGAGCGCGGGTGTATGTGACCGTAAACACCATCATTTACGAACAAGAACTCACTGCCGCGCGCAATCTGGTGTGGGATCTCTACCGCGCGGGAGTCGACGCGCTGATTGTGCAGGATATGGCGCTGCTGCGCATGGATCTGCCCCCCATCGCCCTGCATGCCTCCACGCAGTGCGACACCCGCGACGCCTCAAAGGCGGCCATGCTCGAAGAGGCCGGATTCTCGCAGATTGTATTGGCCCCCCCACCGTCGCTCCCCGCGAGAGACGCCCCTGCGTC
>USKE01000182.1 GCA_900555165.1 uncultured Porphyromonadaceae bacterium
GGTGGGCGTGCGCGTGACACACGAAGAGTTCTCGCGCGAGCTGTGCCGAGCATTCGGGCGTCCGCTGGTATCTACATCGGCCAACATCAGCGGCGAGCCGGCAGCACGGTCGTTTGACGAAATATCGCCTGAAATTATCGCCGGCGTAGATTTCGCCGTCGACTGGCGCCGCGAGCCGGAACCGCCGGCAAGTCCGTCGCGCGTGGTCAGGGTCACTGCCGACGGCAATGTGACCGTACTGCGCCCGTAAGGGTCTAAAACAAAATATATCACCCGTCAATAACCCGCTGAATTTGCTGACCGAAAGAAACATCCGCACCAGATATGTCGCCATGGATTTTGTGGCGACCTCGCTGGCATGGCTGTTGTTCAACATCACAAGGTTCGCGCTGATGGGATTCAACGGCGTGTGGGCAAAGGCATCACTGAGCACCTACCTGCTGTCGACGCCGGTCATGGCGGGACAGTTGCTGTTTCCGGTGATGATGCTTGGAATCTACTATCTGTCGGGGTTCTACAACTCGGTATTCTTCAAATCGCGCATCGAGGAGTTCATGACCACGCTGGGGAGCACGCTGCTCGGATGCGTGACCATATACTTCATCGCCATATTCAACGACCCGATCCCCGACCGAGCAAGCAACTACGAGCTTGTACTCACGCTGTGGGGACTGATGTTCGGTCTGGTATGGGTGGGACGCCTCACCATAACCGAGCTGACACGGCGCCAGATGAAGAGCGACCGGTGGCATTTCCCCGTGCTTGTCGTAGGGGTGAACCGTGAGGCTGCCGAACTCTACCGGCGCCTGCATGACGACAGACGCGGTTCGGGTTACACATTCGTCGGGTTCGTCAATGATCGCCCCGACACCTCCGACGGAGCCACCGCCATTGCCGACGAGATAAGGGCTACCGGGCTGCCGGTATACCGGTTCGACGAGGTCGGCGACATCTGCGCCCGCGACGGCGTGAAAGCCCTGATAATAGCGCCGTCTGACCGCACCAACGAAGAGACTCTGCGCCTGTTGAACCCGCTGTTCTCGCTGGCCATACCGATTTACATCTCGCCCACCCTGTTCCACCTTCTCACGGGCAAGCAGAAACTGCGCGACATAGCGGGCGAGCCGCTGGTCGACATCTCCTCCCCTTCGATGAGCCAGAGCACCATAAACCTGAAACGCACCGGCGACGCCGTAACGGCAGCACTGGCCCTTGTGGTGCTGGCACCGCTGATGGGCGTCATCGCCCTGGCCGTGAAACTCACGTCGCGCGGCCCGGTGCTGTACCGCCAGGAGCGCATAGGCTATCACAAGAAACCGTTCAACATACTGAAATTCCGCACCATGCGTGTCGATGCCGAGAAAAACGGCCCGGCACTCTCGTCGGCCGACGACAAACGCATCACACGCGTGGGCCATATATTGCGCAAATACAGGCTTGACGAACTGCCGCAGTTCTGGAACGTACTCATAGGCGAGATGTCAATCGTGGGCCCGCGTCCCGAACGTGAATACTACATACGCCGCATACTCGAACGCGCGCCATATTACACGCTGATCCATCAGGTCAGACCCGGCATAACGTCGTGGGGTATGGTGAGGCACGGGTACGCCTCGTCGGTCGACGAGATGATAGAGCGTGTGCAGTATGACCTGATCTACATCGCCAACATCTCTCTGCTGGTCGACATGAAGATACTGTTCTATACGGTCAGCACGGTCGTAAACGGGCGGGGAATGTGAGACACCGTACCACTGCCGCCCCATCACATCACATTAACGAAGATTGCAAGGTTTGATACACTCTTATTTACATACGAAGGCGCGGAGCCGCCGCATGCGCCAGGCCTGGATGAAGATTCTGGTATGGCGCGAGAAACATATCAAGGAGAAGACGCTCATCGTGCTCCTCTCGCTCTTCGTGGGCATACTGGCCGGCCTGGCCGCGATGGTGCTCAAATGGCTCATACACTTCATTTCGGGCTGCCTGACCTCGGGCGTAAGCATCTCGGGCGCCAATTATGTGTATATCATCTACCCTGTGGTGGGCGTGCTGCTGGCCTGCTGGTATGTGCGCAATGTGGTGCGCGACAACATATCGCACGGTGTCACGCGGGTGCTCTACGCCATCTCGCAGAACAAGAGCCGTCTCAAGCCGCACAATATGTACACCTCGGTGATAGCGTCGTCGGTCACGATCGGTTTCGGCGGATCGGTCGGCGCCGAGGGCCCTATAGTCTACACCGGCGCCGCAATCGGGTCGAATCTCGGACAGGCGTTCAGGCTGTCGCCGCGCGTGCTCATGATACTTGTGGGGTGCGGCGCCGCCGCCGGCATAGCCGGCATATTCAAGGCGCCGATCGCCGGGATGCTTTTCACCCTTGAAGTGCTCATGCTCGACCTTACCACGGTCACGGTGATGCCCCTGCTGATTTCGTCAATCACGGCAGCCTCGGTGGCTTACATCTTCACGGGTTATGACCTGGAATTCTTCTTCGTGCAGAGCGAGCCGTTCGTCATCGGACGACTCCCCTACTTCATCGCCTTAGGCATATTCTGCGGTCTGATCTCGCTCTATTTCACCCGGGTGATGAATCTTATGGAACGGTTGTTCGGGCGTCTCGGCAAGCCGTGGCGCAAGACACTGGTAGGCAGTGTGATCCTGGCCGGACTGGTGTTCATGTTCCCCCCGCTGTACGGCGAGGGTTACGGCGCCATAAACTCGTTGCTGAACGGCGACCCGTCGTCGATCGTCGATGGCTCGGTCTTTTACGGCGACCGCGGCCACGCCTGGTTCATAATACTCTACATCGGCCTTATCATAGCCACCAAGGCGTTCGCTACCTCGGCCACCAACGGTGCCGGCGGCGTGGGCGGCACATTCGCCCCGTCGCTGTACGTAGGGTGCATGACGGGGTTCTTCTTCGCTTTCCTGCTGAACTCGCTGGGCCTGATTCCCGAGGGTTCCGACCCGCTTTCGGTCAAGAACTTCGCGCTGATGGGTATGGCCGGCGTGATGTCGGGCGTAATGCACGCACCGCTGATGGGCATCTTCCTCACGGCCGAGATGACCGGCGGTTACGAACTGTTTCTACCACTGCTCACGGTCTCGGCACTGTCATACGGCACGATACGCATTTTCGAGCCATACTCGATCTACACCATGCGACTGGCACGCCAGGGCAAACTGCTCACCCACCACAAGGATCGTGCCGTGCTCACACTGATGAAGATGGACTCGGTGATCGAGACCGACTTCCTGCCGGTGAATCCCGACATGAACCTCAAGCAGATGGTCGACACCATCGCGCAGTCGTCGCGCAACCTTTTCCCGGTACTCGACGCCGACCGCAAACTACTGGGCGTGGTGGTGCTCGACGACATACGCAACATCATGTTCCGCCCCGACCTTTACCGCCGCATGTACGTGAGGCGCTTCATGTCGTCGCCGCCGGCAAAACTGTCGACCGAAGACTCGATGGAGCGCGTCATGAAGATATTCGACGACACCGGGGCATGGAACCTGCCGGTTGTCAATCCCGAAGGAGTCTATGTAGGGTTCGTGTCGAAATCGAAGATTTTCAACTCATACCGCCGCGTACTGCGCCATTATTCAGAGGACTAACGAAAAACCGGCGCAGACCGGAGGCGCCTGAAACCGGGCGTTATTCGGCAGCTTTTACGGTTTCGGCCCACCCGGCTATGCGGGCATCAGTGAGTTCGGGGTGGTTTACCTCGTCGAGCAGCAGGCCGCAGGCCTCGACCTCGTTCTCGCCGATGGCGTCGGAACGGTCGAAATGATAGCCCGTGACATTGTAGGGTGCTATGAAACGTATGCCGGTCTTTTCAAGACGCTTGCGCAGACGTCCCACGCCTGAGTTGAACGACTCTGACATGGTTTCGTCGCCGCAGCCGAACAGTGCCGCCTCCTTGCCACGCAGATCAAGTTCATCGAGGCCGTCGAGAAAATCGTACCAGTCGTCCTCGGGCTCGCCGTCACGCCAGGTCGAGGTGCCGAGCACCAACACATCATAACCGCCCACGGCTGACGGAGCGGTCTGTGCAACATCATGTACATCAGCGGCATCCACACCAAGCGCCTTGGCGATGCGGTAGGCTATATTGCGTGTAGTCCCGGTATTGGACCCGTAAAAAACACCAGTCTTTTTCATTGTCGGAAAGTATTACAGTTTCATAAAAATTAACGCTACCGCGGCCCCCAAAGTTCATGCTCATGCAATCACCTTCAGGCAAACCGAATCAGAGGTTTTTGTGTTGGGGAAAATGAGAGGGTGACAGTATTCAGGTCACCGTTTCTGAATATACCGAACAGATATGAGACCGATGAGAAAAGCCAACCGGCAGAAAGACGCTGAATGGACCTTTGAAGTATTTGACAAGGCCCCGTTTGTAACATTAAGTATGATGCGTCGTGACGGCACACCCTACGGACTGCCACTCTCTCTGGTACGCAAAAACGCCAATCTCTTTTACTTTCATTGCGCAGGGGAAGGCGAAAAACTTGACTGCCTGCAGAACAATCCGCACGTCAGTCTGTCGGCCGTGAGCAAATGCACACCGAAGTTTGAGCCGGAAAAGAACAATTTTACAGAATACTACCATTCGGCAGTAGCCG
>USKE01000183.1 GCA_900555165.1 uncultured Porphyromonadaceae bacterium
TGCGCCCGTTGTCAAGGATCACGAGATGCATCTCCTGCCCCTTGCGCGGCCCGTGATAGTGCGAGGTGTATTGTGTCATGTCGAGTCCCAGGGCACTGCGCGACAGCAGGCGGATGAACAGCGGCAGGTCGCTCTGGCGCGGTATCAGTTTCTCAAGCCCCATCGTGGCCACATATAGCGGCGGCACGTTGGCGCTTATGTCGGCGTTACCCTCGTTGGTGCACACCACGATGCCGCCGGTTTCGGCGATGCCGAAATTGACACCCGACATGCCGGCGTCGACCTTGACGTATTTCTTGCGCATGTCGGCGCGCATCACGCTGTTGAGGTAGTGCGGGTCGTCGATGTCGCGGTCTGAGCCGAGAGTGCGGGCGAACAGGTCGGCCACGTCACTGCGCAGCTTGTGTATGGCGGGCATCACGATATGCGATGGCCTCTGGTTGTCGAGCTGCTGTATGCGCTCGCCCAGATCGGCTTCGTAGATCTCGACTCCGTGTTTCCACATGAACTCGCGCATGCCGCACTCGTCCATGGTCATTGACTTCCCCTTGGTGACCACTTTCACATTGTGGCTGCGGAATATGTCGAGGATGATGTTGTTGTGCTCTTCGGCATCACGAGCCCAGTGCACATGTATGCCGTTGGCCTCGGCGTTGCGGGCGAACTGTTCGAGATATACATCGAGATTCGAGAGCGTGTGCTCTTTGATCTGTGAGGCCAGCTCGCGCATCTCCTCCCATTCGGGTATGTGCGAGGCCACCTCGTCTCTTCTCATTCGGGCCGCCCACAGACAGCGGTCATGCATCTCGCGGTGTGCGCGCTTGTTTATGAACTCCGCGCCGAGTTTCACCTGGTTTACCTGTCTCATGGCTTTGCGTCTCCGTTAAGAATTTCAGTGATATAGAACATTTTGAGGTCAAGGCCTATTTTCCGTGCCACGGTCTGCTGGTGGATCATGCACGACATATCCTGCGAGGTGACATATTTGAAACCGTTGCGCGCATAGTCGCTGACCTTGTCGCGGCCCTGCTGTCCGGAACACGACGGATCCCAGATGGCATACGTGCCGCCGAAACCGCAGCATTCGTCGCGGCGCGTGGCATAGCCCACCTCCAGGCCGTCGACCAGTCTCAGCAGGTCGGCGCATTTGTCGAACGGCTTGATCATCAGCTCGGTGGGGCGCGCCTCAAGCAGGTAACGCAGCGAGTGGCACCCGTTGTGCACCGCCACGCGGTATGGGAACGAAGGGTGCCCCGGCAGTTCGGTGACCTTAAGCACATCGTGCAGAAACTCCACCGGGTCGTGGACCGTCGACCGGAAATGCACCACCTCGGGTGTCTGCTCCACCCCGTCGAAATGGTCCCGGAACTGGTCGGTGCAGATACCCGACGGCACCACCACATAGTCATACCCCTTGTCGGCGACAAAGGGAGCAATCCCTTTCTCGAGCGAACAGGCATGTTTCAGATAGCCCATATCGAGTTCCGGAAGGCCACAGCATGCCCCGCGCTCGATGAATTCAACGTCGAGTCCGAGCTTTTTCAGAAGACCGTATGTAGAGATGGCCGCCTGCGGGTGTATGGCATCGATATAACACGGAACAAAAAAACCTATTTTCATGACATTCTCATAAGTAACTGTTCAAAATTATTATATAGTAACCGGTCTGATTATCTCAATGTTTCTTCGGCAAAATTTTTGAATCTTTTCCTCTCTTCATCAGTCGTGTAGCTCGCTACACTCCCTCTTCATCGAGAAAAATCTCCTGAAAATTTTCCTCGAACAAACATTGAAATAATTTCGACCAGTTACTTATACTAATCAGATGTATTCCTGACGACTACTGTCGCGGAGAGCCATTTCGGCCACACCCACAGCGAACCGGCAGTACCGTTTTTTCTTTTAAACATATTTTACCCGTTTTTTGTTTTCTTTACATATATTATTCACAGGCAGACGCAAATGCCTTCAGTAACCTTTAAAATAAGCAGTAATGGATCATCCCGACTTACAGTTTGAGAGAGACTATTCATCGCCCGTTGTCTCGCGGTGGTGGGTGCTTGTGCTCGCTTTTGTGTTCATCTACGGATTCGCAGTGCTGATTGCGGTCACCACAAAGGCATATTCCGACAAACCGCCCGTGCCTGAACTTGTCAAAGATATGGATGGCAACGTGCTGTTCACCGGCGACGATGTACGCCGGGGGCAGGCGATATTCCTGCGCTACGGTCTGCATGACAACGGCACCGTCTGGGGACACGGGGCCTACCTGGGCCCTGACTTCTCGGCCGACTATCTGCACCAGGTTGCCGTGACCACGCGCCGTCTCAATCCTGATATGTCGATGGATCAGATCAATACCCTGGCCAAAACCAACCGCTATGATGAAAACACCGGAGTGCTGGTGATGGACGAGGCCCAGAAATCGGTCTTCGCCGACGCGCCGCGCTACTGGAAGGAATATTTCGCCCCGCCCGACAATAACGGCGGCCTGCAGCACGACCTGATCGCCGACCCCGCGGAACTGCATCAGCTCTGCGCGTTCTTCGCCTGGTCGGCCTGGGCATGCTCGGCCAACCGCCCCGGCGAGGATTATTCGTACACCAACAACTTCCCCTACGAGCCGGTGATCGACCAGGGACCCACTGACGAGCTTACCATCTGGAGTGTGGCCTCGCTGCTGTTCCTTCTCACGGGCATAGGCGCATGCATGTTCTATGTGGGGCGCGACAAAGAGGCCGACTGGAAGGCGGCGTTGCCCCCCTACCCCATGATGACACCTGACGGCGGTCAGCCCGCATCGATACGCGGACTGCTGAAGTTCGTGGTTGTGGTGGGAGTGCTGTTGCTCACCCAGACGCTTGTTGGTGGCGCCGTGGCGCACTACAGGTCTGATCCCAGATCATTCTACGGTCTTGACCTCTCGGCCATATTCCCCAGTCAGCTTGTGCGCACCTGGCATATCCAGCTTGCCATTCTGTGGGTAGCCACCGGATTCGTCACCGGCGGACTGATCATATCGCGCATCTTCGGCGGCAAGGAATGGAAGGGCCTGGCACGGCTCACATATTTCCTGTTCGGCGCTTTCGGCGTGGTCATCTTCGGGTCACTGCTGGCTGAATGGGCAGGCCTGACCGGATGGTGGGGCAACGGCGACGGCTCATTCTGGCTGGGCAGCCAGGGATGGGAGTATGTCGAGATGGGCCGCGCGTTCCAGCTGCTCATGATCGCCGGATTCCTGGTATGGGCATTCGTGCTGATACGCAACACCATGCCGGCGCTCAAAGTGCCCGGCAAGCGATTCCTGGCATGGCTCTTCCTGATATTCGCCATCTGTGTGCCGGTATTCTACATCCCCGCCATCTTCTTCGACAACATGACCAACTACACCGTTGTCGACACCTGGCGTTTCTGGATGATACACCTCTGGGTAGAAGGATTCTTCGAGGCCTTTGCCACCACCATGGTGGCCATGGTATTCGTGGAAATGGGTATCGTGAGCCGGCAGAGAGCCATAAAGATCATAATCCTCGAGGCTATATTGACCTTCGCCGGCGGTATCATCGGCACAGGACACCACTGGTATTTCGAAGGGCAGAGCACTTTCAACGTGGCAGTGTCGTCATGTTTCTCGGCCCTTGAGGTGGTTCCGCTCGTACTGCTTTGCCTGGAGGGGTGGCGTTTCTACCGCATCTCGCGCACCGGGGGCGCCAAGGATGTGGCCGACGGCCACAGATGGGTGTTCAACTTCTTCATGGCCGTGGGTTTCTGGAATTTCATCGGCGCAGGCGTGTTCGGATTCCTGATCAACATGCCCGTAGTGAGCTACTTCGAGATCGGCACCTACCTCACCCCCAACCACGGGCATGCCGCGCTGTTCGGTGTATTCGGGTTCATGTCGCTTGGCCTCTGCGTGTATGCCATCCGCAAGAACATGACCGACGCCCAGTGGGCGCAGATAAAACCCTGGATCAAATGCTCGTTCTGGGGCCTCAATATCGGACTGACGATGATGATTGTGTTCAGCCTGCTCCCCGCCGGATTCATTCAGCTCTGGGATGTGGTGCACAACGGCTACTGGCACGCCCGCTCGAACGCCTTTGTCACCGACAGCACCATGAGTACCATCGGATGGCTGCGCATGCCGGGCGACGTGGTGTTCATCCTCTTCGGTGCCGTGCCCTTCCTCTTCGCCGCATGCAAGGCATGGTGGCTCAACTGGAAGACCCGCCATTCAGCCACGGCCATGCATGACTGAACAAAACCTGACAGAACGGTGTTTCAAAAACAGACTGTAAATGTTTATCATCTCATCATAAACCTACCGAATATGGACAAGAAATATGTATGCGAAGTCTGCGACTGGGTATATGATCCGGCCGTAGGCGACCCCGAGAACGGTATTGAACCGGGCACAGCCTTTGAAGACCTCCCCGATGACTGGGTATGCCCCATCTGCGGGGTCGGCAAAGACCAGTTCGCCCCGGTGGAATAACCGTCGGCGACCGACACATCTCAATCACTGATTTCACAGACACCAGGGTGTGCCATAATGTACAGGTATTCATTGTAGGGTCGCTACACAATGCTATTAACTTAAGGCGCAGTGGCGTC
>USKE01000184.1 GCA_900555165.1 uncultured Porphyromonadaceae bacterium
CTACCTCTACGACTATGTCGACGGCAACTACGCCGACCCGTCGGTGCGCCCCAACATGGTGATCGCCATCGGCCTTGACTACTCGCCACTCGACCGCCGCCAGCGCAAGGGCGTGCTCGACATCGTCACCCGCGAGCTGCTCACCCCCAAGGGGTTGCGCACCCTCTCGCCCAAGAGCTACGGCTACCGCCCGTTCTACGTGGGTTCGCCCCAGGAACGCGAACTGGCTCTGCACAACGGCCCGGCACGCCCCTGGCTGATGGGGTTCTATGCCGACGCATACATCAAGGTGTTCGGCCTCAGCGGCGTGAGCTACATCGACCGCATGCTCATCGGGTTCGAGGAGGATATGTCGACCGGCTGCATCGGCTCGCTCTCGCAGCTCTATGACGGCAACCCGCCCTTCTCGGGCCGCGGCGCCATCTCGCACGCCACAAACATCGCCGAGGTACTGCGCACGATACGCACTCTGAAAAAACTCAACGCCTGATTCTCACCCACAAGACTCAACATACCACAATGAAAGCATTAATGTTCGGGTGGGAGTTTCCACCTCATATCCTTGGCGGTCTGGGCACTGCCTCTTACGGCCTGACACGCGGCATGTGGCAGTGCGGCGACATGGACATCACCTTCGTCATCCCCAAGCCCTGGGGCGACGAGGACCGCGAGTTCGCCCATATCATCGGCGCGTCGCAGGTACCGGTAGCCTGGCGCGACGTGTCGCGCGACTACGTGGAGAGCCGCATCGGCAAGCTGATGGATCCCGACCTCTACTTCCGCCTGCGCGACCATATCTACGCCGACTTCAACTATATGCGCACCAACGACCTGGGGTGCATAGAGTTCTCGGGCCGATACCCCGACAACCTGCTCGAGGAAATCAACAACTACTCCATCATGGCCGGCGTGATTGCCCGCACCATCGACTTCGACATAATCCACTCGCACGACTGGCTCACCTACCCCGCCGGCATCCACGCCAAGCAGGTCACCGGCAAGCCCATGGTGATACATGTGCACGCCACCGACTATGACCGCTCGCGCGGCAACGTGAACCCCACAGTGTTCAGCATCGAGAAAGACGGCATGGAGCACGCCGACCACATCATCACCGTGTCGAACCTCACGCGCCAGACCGTAATCGAGAAATACGGCATCGACCCCGCCAAGGTGACCACCGTGCACAACGCCGTGACACCGCTGCCCGACGACTACCTGAACGTGCAGGTGACCAAGCCGAAAGAGAAAATCGTCACTTTCCTGGGACGCATCACCATGCAGAAAGGCCCCGAATATTTCGTTGAGACGGCCGCACGCGTACTGCGCAAGAACCACAACGTGCGTTTCGTCATGGCAGGTTCGGGTGACATGATGAACAAGATGATCGACCTGGCCGCCGAGCGCGGCATTGCCGACAGGTTCCACTTCCCCGGTTTCCAGAAGGGGAAACAGGTCTACGAGATGCTAAAGGCGTCAGACGTGTATGTGATGCCCTCGGTATCCGAGCCGTTCGGCATCTCGCCCCTGGAGGCCATGCAGATGGGCGTGCCCTCGATAATCTCGAAACAGAGCGGCTGCGCCGAAATCCTGTCGAACGTCATAAAGACCGACTACTGGGATGTAGACGCCATGGCCGACGCCATCTACTCGATCATCAACTACCCGGCGATGTACCAGAGCCTGCGCGACGAAGGTCTGCGCGAGGTGAACCAGATTACCTGGGACAAGGCCGGACAGAAAGTCATCGACATATACAACAAGGTGCTCGGCCGCTGAACCGCTCGCACCCCGTGAAAACAAACCACACAGCAACACCCAAACCACCCAAACACGATAAAAATGAAAGCCATCTGCTTCTATTTCCAGATACACCAGCCGTTCCGTCTGAAACGCTACCGTTTCTTCGACATCGGCAACGACCACTACTATTACGATGACTTCGCGAACGACGACATCATCACCCGCGTGGCCCACAACTCATACATCCCCGCCGCAGAATCACTGCTGCGCATGATCGAAGAGACCAAGGGGGCCTTCAAGTGCGCCCTGTCAATCTCGGGTGTGGCTCTTGAGCAGTGCGAGCAGTATGTGCCCGAGTTCGTGGACCTGCTGCGCAAGCTGGCCAAGACCGGCTCGTGCGAGTTCCTGGCCGAGACCTACGACCACTCGCTGGCATCGCTCACCGACCCCGAGGAGTTCCGTCTGCAGGTCGAGCTGCACCGCGAGAAAATCCACAGCCTGCTGGGCGTGACACCCAAGGTGTTCCGCAACACCGAGCTGATCTACTCTGACGAGCTCGCCCCCCAGATTCTCGACATGGGATTCAAGGGATGCATCACCGAAGGCGCCAAGCATATCCTGGGCTGGAAATCGCCCAACTATGTCTACTCGGCCGCGTCGGCTCCCAAGCTGAAACTGCTGCTGAAGAACGACAAGCTCTCTGACGACATCTCGAACCGTTTCTCCGACACGTCGTGGAACGAGTATCCCCTCACCGCCGACAAGTATATCTCGTGGATTGCCGACACCCCGCAGGAGGAGCAGATCTTCAACCTGTTCATGAACCTCGAGACCTTCGGCGGTTTCCAGCAGCGCGAGACCGGCATCTTCCAGTTCCTGGAGGCTCTGCCCCGTTTCGCAGCAGAGCGTGGCGTGCAGTTCGTGACACCCTCAGAGGCCATCAAGCTCTTCAAGCCCGTGGCCGAACTCTCGATCGTGCACCCCATCTCATGGACCGACGAGGCCCGCGACACCTCGGCATGGCTGGGCAACCGCCTGCAGAACGAGGCATTCGACAAACTCTACTCGGTGGCCGAGCGTGTGCGCCTCTGCGACAACCGCATGCTCAAACAGGACTGGGGCCGCATTCAGTCGGCCGACCACTTCTACTACATGTCGACGAAACATTTCGCCGACGGATCGGCACACGCCAACTTCTCGCCCTACGAGACACCTTACCAGGCGTTTACCAACTACATGAACGTGCTTTCCGACTTCATCGTGCGCGTCGAGGACCAGTACCCGATGTCGGTCGACAACGAGGAGCTCAACGGCCTGCTCACCACTATCCGTAACCAGGCCGAAGAGATCGCCACCCTGCAGAAAGAGGTGAACTCATACCGCACCGACCTGGAGCACTTCAACGAGGAGCACCTGCTGCGCCAGAAGGCCGAGGCCGCTCCCGCCGAGAAGAAACCTGCCAAAAAGGCTGAAAAGAAAGCTGAAAAAGCCGAGAAGAAACCCGCTGCCAAGAAAGCGGCCAAAGCTCCCGCCAAAAAGGCCGCGGCCAAGACAACCGCCCCCGAAACCCCGGCAGAGGCTTGACCCGGGCATCAGTAGCCCCGGAGGCATAACCGGTATATCCGGCGCACGCGCCGCTCCAGATATACCCCTAAGATAATCAGCGCCGCGTCATATCCCCGTGTATGACGTGGCGCCTGTGTTTGCACTTCTGCTATAAAAACCGTAACTTTGGCAAAACAACTTTCATCACCATGTACAGCAACAATAACTCAGATTTCAACCTGCCCGGCGGCGTCGTAAAGAAAATCGTGATGGCCGTGGCAGGTGTGGTAGTCATCATCCTGGCCATAGCTTTCGTGCGCCCGTGGTACAACGTATGGTCGCAGGAGATGGAGGGCAAGGCCGAGTTCGCCAAGGCCGAGCAGAACCGCAAGATCAAGATCGAGGAGGCCCGCGCCAACCTCGAGGCCGAGAAACTCAACGCCCAGGCCGAGGTAGAGCGTGCAAAAGGCGCCGCCGAGGCCATCCGCATCGAAAACGGCTCGATTACCCCGACCTACATCCAGTATCTCTGGGTGCGCCAGCAGTCTGACCTCAGCAACAAGACCGTGATCTACGTCCCCACCGAGACCAACCTCCCCATCCTCGAATCCACCCGCATGAACAACCTCCCCGACTGATCCCCCCTCCCTCACATAATAACAACAGGCGATGCCGTTCCCGGATCGGAGCGGCATCGCCTGTTTTATGAAAATCCGTAGCTCCGGATAAATCCACCTGAAAGTGAAACATGAAATTCAGCCACATCACTGCCCTACTGAAAGGGTGTGACTTATCCGTCGGTCTTGTCAGAATTATTCCTCAGCATTTTAAGCGCCCTGTCAAAATCACTTTCAAAGAGGCTCATTTCCCGTTTACGGTATATCTCAAATTCTCTCTGCCTTTTCTATCGCCTCGCGATGAGAGATTTTGCCATTTCCAACCAGAACCTTACTCCTGCTGGCTACAATTTGATTATCAAGTGTCTCAATCCAGTCGCGCATACTCATGGGATTCATCTCCAATGCCTGGAACTCGGCAAAATCCAGGAAACCTGACACAAGCAGATTCAACCGCCTGAGTTCTATCTCCGACAGATAATTCTTGGCGATTTTCACGTCGTCTCTGGTCACATAATCCCCTTTGAAGTTTGTCATCCCAACAAATGGTTTCTCATTATCCACCCGATGGTAAACAATCTCGGCGGCAGTATTGCCATGAACCGCATAATGCAATTTAGAGGCTGTTTAAAAATAAATGTTAAACGTTCCGGCCGAAAATTTGAGACGG
>USKE01000185.1 GCA_900555165.1 uncultured Porphyromonadaceae bacterium
AGCGCCGCGGGTCCCGAAGGAGCCGCGGCGCGCTACAGATGAATAACTGATAAGCCTGTAGTCTTTTGTCAGGCAATATTCCTGACGTATGTTTTCTCTTTAATGTCCGATAAGGCAAGGAGCCTTTATCTTACGAGCATCTTTTTGCCATTATGAATGTATATGCCCGGAGAGAGGGGGCGGCTGTCGAGGCGGATGCCGGTCAGGGTGTACCAGGCGGTGTCGGCACAGAGGTCGTTGTCGGCCGATACGTTTTCGATAGCGTTTGTTATGCCGTCGAGATCATCGGGGAGGGTGACTTCGCTCTGCGGATGATAGACAAGACCGCCGTAGGGGATGGTCAGATTGAATTCGGGCTGGTTGTTCGAGCGGTTCTCGCCATCTATATGGTTGGTGTCATCCATATAGACCCTTATGCGGTGTGTGCCGTTCTCGGCAAGCCAGTAAGCCCTGTCGGGTCTGTTCTGCCCACCGCCGCCTGTTACGGTGAAGAGTTTTGTCTCATGAGAGGCGAGTGTGGCGATGTTGTCGTTCCATGTAATGTAGTTCTGGTCCCAGTCCTGTCCGTCGACAATATATTTCACGCCTATTTTCTGGCCTCCGTTGATATATTCGCTGCCGGCGTTTACAATCACTGCCGAGAATATCACGTGGTCGCCGGCATTGATGGGGCCGTGACCGATTTCGCTGTCAGGCTGACCTTCGAGTTTCCAGCGCAGGTCGAGGGCCTGAAGATCCTTGCCCCCGACCGGGGTGAAAGGGAGGTCGAGGTAGTGGCTCTCGGCTACATTGAATTTCTTTGTGATAGTTGCTGTGCCCACGGCATCGCCAAGGCGGTTCTGCGGGTCAAGCTCGGCTATGACGGTACGTCCGCCGGCAGTGGCCGTCCAGTTCACGGAAACGATTTTTGATTCGCCCGGGGCGATGCCGGTGTCGATGCGCGGGAAACTGAGGGTGGTGCCGTCGTCGATGGTGAGGCGCGGGGTCACGACGCAGTCGGCGGGAAGGCTCACGCTCGACGAGTTATCGATGCGCACCGAGAATTTTACCTGCTCGCCGGCCATGATTTCGTTGTCGGCGGCAAAACTGTTTACCGATTTGCTGTAAGCAAGTCCGGTAAGGTGGAGTTTGACTCCTGCGGGGATATCTGCCTTGCTATTACTGACGCCGTCGCAGGTGAGTGAGAATCCGTTCATCTGGCCGCTTGAAAGATCGGGGTTTATGAAGTTCGTGACTTCGGCGCCGGTGACCTCGATGTTTTTCAACGTGGCATTTCCCCTGGCATTCTCAAAGTAGAAGGCATAGTAGTTTTTATGGGCCTGGTCGGTGTAGCTTTTGCCGCGCACGCCATGCACGCGCACACCGTCGAACTCGATGTTGTTGATCCGCTTGTCATCGCGACCGCCGATGAATACGGCGTCGCCGCGAGAGTCATAGATGTCGATGTTATTGAAAATCTGGCGTTCTACGTTGCCGTTGTTGGATGCCTCGATATGCAGGGCGGCTTCGTCAACACCCCAGAAATCGCCGTCACGTCCGGGAGTGCCGTAGGGGCAACCCTGATGCACTATGGCGATATTCTCGTAGCGCATGGGCTGGTTGCCGTCGAAACCGCTACCTCCGAAGTCGGTGACACAGCGTATGCCGTTCTCCATGCCGTCTTTTATGAGCATGTTCTTCACCGTGTGGTTGCCGCCGCCGAACCAGCCGAGTGACGAGGCGCGCCAGTTGTGCTCGCATGTCACATTCTCCACGCGGTGGCCGGTTGACCATCCGCCGTTCGACCACGACGCGATATCGTCGTCGCCGTTGTTGCGGAAACTGCAGTGCTCGACCACGCCGTTGCTCGAACCGTTGCAGAAGTTCACGCCGTCGGCATAGTTGTTGCGGATGCGGCAGTGGCGGAATGTGCAGCCGTTTGTGCCGTCAAACCATGCACCGCATGTGAAATGCTCAATCAGGCAGTTTTCGGCATATACGTAGCTTGTGAAACATTTGATGTCCTGATATCCGTTGGGGCCCTCGCTGTCGCCGGCGTTGGGATAGCGCTGGTTCTGTGTATTGCTGAAACGCACGTCGGTCACACGGGGCATTGCCTCGGGTTTCCCGATGATGCGGGTGTAGAAAATGCCTGCGCCGTGGATGGTCTTGTCGGCACCCCAGAAACCATTAGACCAGGTACCTTCGCCGATATAGATGTCGCCGCCGAGCTGGTTCAGCGGGGTGTTTTTGTCCCATACGGTCCAGCCGTTGTTGCGCGCATCCTGTTCGGTGATGTGGCGTGCCTTCTCGATTTCCACGAAATCGACCGTCACGGTCGCGCCCGACAGGTTGCGCAGCTCGAATCTCTCACCCTGCTGTATGTCACGGCTCAGCAGGCACATCTCCTCGTCGAAACGCATGCGGGCCCACTCTTTCTGAGAGCCGTGGGTCGAATAGTATTCCGGTTTGTTTGTTCTGGAACCCTGATGGATGGCGTTCCATTCCCAGGAGTGGTCGGTGTTCACGTTCATGCGGCCGAGCTCCTGGCCGTTCACGTAGAACCCCACCGTGCCGCTCTGTCCGTAGGGGAGCGAGAATCGGAGTGTGACGCCGTTGGCCGCGCCGGTGTCGTTGGTCCACCACACCGACTGACCGTTGTTGAGGCTTACGGCCTGCTGGTTCGATGCCTCGCTCTGCACGTACATCTGGTCGTCTGTCTGGCCCAGGAAACTGCCGTTTGTCTCGCACATGCCGGGTTCAGCCTCATAGCGCGAATACGGAGCCGCGGTGTAGCCGCGATTGTCGCCCCATTGGTTCATGTCGTAATGTTGCGCATACGCGCTCCCGGTCACGGCTCCCAGCAACATGACAGCTGTCAGTAATTTCTTCATGATGATAAAATGTGATAACGTTGTGGAGGAGGGTTTGACTGTGATTTCTTTCACAAAGTTACCTGCCGGAATGGAAAGTGCCGATTTCCCTTTGCCGAATATAGTTGCATATTGCTGCATGAAATCTGTATGTTTCTGAGTGTCAGATATGATGTGGCCTGCTGTATGCGTTGAAAATATAGCCGGAATATGGTGATGAACCGTATGTTATAAAACATAAAAAGCCGCCCGTGGGCCTTTTGGGGTCTCTTGGGCGGCTTTTTATGCGGCACGATTCAAGATGAAGAATGTGCCTCTGCGGGGTGGTTTATTCTTTCACCGTATCGGCATTGTCGGCGGCTTCTGCTGCCTCGGCTGCCTCGTCCTGGGCGATTTCCTTATCTTTGAAATCGGTCACGTCGGCGGCCACCAGCTGGTTGTACCATGTGAACAGCTTGCGGATGTCAGAGGTGTGCACGCGCTCCTCGTCGTAATCGGGGAGGATGGTCTTGAAATATGCGCGTACGGCTGCGTCGTCGCCGAGGGCCTTGATGTCGATAGCCTTTCCGCCGGTAGCGGCTTTTACATTCTCAAGCACCTCGCTAAGCGGGGTGTCGCCGTCGAGGGTGTATATCGAGATATCGCCGAGCGACATCACTTTGTCGTGGGCGTAGGCGGGAGTGCGTTTGCCGGTCGAGAGGCTTTCGACAATGAGCATGTTCTTGCCGTTGCTTACCAGACGGAACAGACCAGGCTTGCCCGAGATAGAAAGAATTTTCTTAAGCATTGTATATGGATTTTATAGTAATCGGTTGTCAGTCGTTGGAGAATATGTGTCTCAGTTTCGAGAACAGACGGTGTGTGGTGGTCTCCGAGGGCTTGATGTTGGGCTTGTCGCGCATCTCCTCGAATGTGCGGCGCTCGGCGTCGTCAAGGGTCTCGGGTATGTAGACCATGATGTTGACGAGTTCGTCGCCGGTGCCGCGTCCTTCGGTTGAGGGGAGGCCCTTGCCGCGCAGACGCAGAACCTTGCCGGGCTGGGTGCCGGCAGGGATGTTGAGGCGTGCACGTCCGGTGATGGTGGGCACTTCCACGGCGCCGCCGAGGGTGGCGGTGGGAATGTCGAGCATCAGGTTGTAAATCACGTCGTTGCCGTCGCGGATCAGCTCGGGGTGCTTGATTTCCTCAATAACGACAAGCAGGTCGCCGCTCACGCCACCGCGGCGCGGGGCGTTGCCTTTTCCCTTTACGGTGAGGGTCATGCCCTGCTGCACGCCGGCGGGAATGGTGAACTCATCCCTGCCTTCGCGGCCCTCTAGGCCTCCGCCGTGGCAGTAGCCGCAGATCTCCGAGATGACCTTCCCCTCGCCCTCGCACTGGGGGCATACGCCCACTGATTCCTGCGGGCCGAAGAGGGTGTTGATCACCTGGCTGACTGTGCCCTGGCCATGACAGGTGGGGCAGGTGGTGAAAGCTGTGCCGTCTTTGGCACCTGTGCCGTTGCAGTGGCTGCACTTCACCCAGGTGGGAATCTTAAGTTTCTTGGTGACGCCGTTGGCGATATCCTCGAGGGTGAGCTTTACCTTGATGCGGATGTCTGAGCCCTGACGGCGCGGCGCCTGCCGCCGACGGCTC
>USKE01000186.1 GCA_900555165.1 uncultured Porphyromonadaceae bacterium
CCCGGCGATGCGGTTCAGCATCGCCGGGCGCCACGCTTTATCGGGGTGTAGGGTGTGGGTCAGTTCTTGTGGTGGTGATGGTGCTCGCTGCCCGAGCCGTAGCCGTATCCGTATCCGTAACCGTATCCATAGCCGTAGCGTGAGCCCAGACCTGCGATCTTGGTGTCGTCAGAGCCGTTGAGCACGATGGCCATGTTGTGGTAGCGCTGGTTGTCATAGAACTGCTGGATCGACGGCAACATCTCGCGCTCAAGCAGACCGGCGCGTATCACGAAGATAGTGAGGTCGGCGTGGCGGTTGATGATCTTGGCGTCGGCAACTACTTCGACGGGCGGGCAGTCTACAATGATGTAGTCGTAGTCTTTTCGCAGGGTGTCGAGCAGGGTCTTCAGGCGCGGAGAATAGAGCAACTCGGCGGGGTTGGGGGGTATGGCGCCTGCCGGGATGAGGTCGAACGTGATGTCGGTATCCTCGTTGTTCTTGTCTTTGACCGTGACTTTGCGCATGATGTCCTGCAGCGTTGCATGGCCCGACAGGTAAGCCGATACGCCCACCGAGGGGGTGCCGACGAACGATGATATCGAGCCTTTACGGAGGTCAAGGTCGATTACGGCCACACGTTTGTCGTCTTTTATGGCGAGAACCGACGCGGTGTTGATGGCAATGAATGTCTTGCCGGAACCGGGGTTGGCCGAGGTAATCATGATGACGTGCGCGCCGTTGTTGTCGGCGTCGGCCATAAGCTCGAGGTTCGTACGGATCACACGGAACGCCTCGTTCATATTGTCGCCGCAGGCCTTGCGAACCATCACCACACGACGGTCTTTCTCGTCTTCATGCGCGGGACGCAGACGCTGGAAACCGCGGCGTTTCCGGTATCCCAGGGGGATTTCGCCCAGGAAGGGTATCGAGAGTTTCTCGACGTCGCGGCGCCCACGCACTTTGGTATTGAACATCTCAACCAGATATACGCCGGCCGAGGGGATGGCCAGGCCGATGAGCAGGTAGATGGCCATGATGCGGGTGGCCAGAGGTGCCACGAGTGAATCCTGGGCCGGGGGTGCTATGATGCGGGTGTTGTAGGCGGTAAATGCCTGCGACAGCTCGTTCTCCTCACGTTTCTGCAGCAGGAAGAGGTAGAGGCTCTCTTTCACCTTCTGCTGACGCTCTACTGACAGCAGGTAGCGTGCCTGCGTGGGGTTTGCGGCCAGCTGTGAAGATGCCATGGCCTGCGACGACTGTGCCATCTGCACCTGCGAGTTGAGCATCACGATGTAGTTGTCGATCGAGGTGAGGATGGCCTCGCGCATACCGGCGAGCTGGTTGTCCATGTCTACCACATAGGGGTTCGAGGTCGACGAGTTGCTCACCAGCTGGTTGCGCTTGAGCAGAAGGGTGTTGTATGAGGTAATCTGTCCCTCGATCGAGAGGTTCTCGAGACCCGAATTGGCCGGGAGCACATTGAACGAGTTTGCCGAGTTCGACAGGTAGTTGCGTATGTAGCGGGCCATGCTCAGACGGTTGTTGTAGGCCAGAACCTCGTCAGAGGCGGCGGTGGCGCGCTGGAAATAGAGCGACGAGGCCTGCTGCACGTCGGGGAGCATGTGGCTTGACTTGTATGACGAGATGTCTGAGTCGACATTGCCGAGTTCGCCTTCGATGACAGCCAGACGTTCCTTGATGAAGTCGGATGTAGATACCGAGATGCGGTTCTTGTCGCTGATCCAGTTCTGGTTGTAGACCTCGATGAGCGTGTTCAGGAAATCTTTCGCACGTTCGGGCGATACATCGTTGTATTTAACCTCTATTACCGAGCAGTCTTCGGGAACCTCGGCCTGTACGCGCCCCTTGAAGGCTTTTGCGGCTGCCGTGAGGGGGGATTTCTTGACGTATATGGTCTGTTCGGTCTTCTCGCCATCGTCCGCAGGCACATAGGCCGGATTCGGAGCGACGGCAATCAGTCCCATGGGGGTGGGCACGGTGTCGAGTTTCTGAATAGACTTGATCTTTACAGATTTAGAGGAGGTGTTGTCGACGCCCCAGGCGAAATCCGAGAGGGTCAGCGAGCCGTCTTTGTTGACGGTGGCTGTCAGCGAGCCTGCGCCATCCTTGCCCAGCGTGACGAACGACAGCAGCACCGGCAGTTTTGTGCCGTAGATGGTGGGGTTGTAAAGGCTGCCGGGGGTGGTGTAGTTGACTTCGAGGTTCAGGCGGTCGACGACTTCGCTGATGGTGGGGAGCGAGGTCATTGTCAGAATCTCGTTCTGGATGTTGGTCTCGCTCTTGAGCAGACCCATGTTCGAGAATTCGCTGCCGATGTTGGTCGATGAGTTGCCGTTGTCCTGGTCTTTGATCAGGAGTTGTGCCGACGAACTGAATACCGGCTCGGTTTTCTTTACGGTGTAAACACCGAGTGCCCCGCAGATGGCCAGGGATATCACAAACCAGTACCATCGCGATGCCGCCATCCAGAGGATGTCGCGCACGTTTATGCCCGTGTTTTTCTCTTCGGGTCTGATGTTATCATTATCCTGCACGGCTGTTCTGTATAGTAGTTAGCTGATAAACAATTATTTGATGACGAGTACCGCGATCGTCGTGGCCAGAGAGGCTATCGAGATCCAGAACGAGGGGGTAAGCGGCGCGTTGCCGTTGGCGGTGGTGGTGCGTTTCTTTGTGTCGGTGGGCGACACGTAGATGACGTCGTTCTGCTGGAGGTAGTAGGCCGGCGACTGCATGGTCTGGGCGGCATTTGTCAAGTCGACGGTATAGGTGGTCTGGCGGCCGTTTTCGTTGCGCATAACTTTCACGTCGTTGCGCTTACCCTGGATGTTGAGGTCACCGGCATCGGCAATCGCATCGAGGATGGTGTAGCGGTCTTTATCGAAAATCACGCGTCCGGGCTTGTTCACGTCACCCAGCACGGTAACCGAGTGGTTCAGGAAGTCCACCAGCACGATGGGGTCTTTCACCAGGTTACGCTTTATGAGCTCGTTCTGTATGTATTCGGATACCTCGCTGCGTTTCATGCCGGCCACATGGAGTGTGCCCAGGATGGGGAACTGTATGTCGCCGTAGCTGTCGACCACATACGATACGTTGCGGTCATTGCCCGAGCCCTGGTTGTAATTTGTGGCGATCTCGCCGGGAAGATGGCTGTTCGATGGAGCCCGGAGGTTGAAAAGCGAGGCCAGCGCCGGATCTTTCGATGCGACGAGGATGCTGAGGCGGTCATCGGGTAGCACCTTCATGTCGGCAGGAGCCGAAGTCTCTATCATTGTACCCGCTGTCACGTCCTGGAAATATGTAACGTCTTTGGGTGCCTTGCACGACTGCAGACCTGAGGCGGCGAAAGCCAGTGTCAGAGCCATTGCAGTGCCCGAAAGTATTTTGCTTAAGCGCATGCTAAGTGATAAGTTTTTGTTGATTAAACTGTTGAGCATAAATCATGGCGACGGCTCCCCATAGTACGCATATAAAGGCTGCACGTCGTTAAAAATCAGCCCACAAAGTTAATAAAACAATCTGACATAACCAACGTTCCGACAAACATTTGTGTTTCGCCGGATTGGCGCGGCCGGAGTGCCGGGAGCAACGCGGTGCCGGAACTCATTTCCCCGGGGCGAGAAAAATGCGCGGCACATCGATGATGCGAGTGGCCGGGAAATTCCGGGCCAGCCAGCGTTCGATGAAACCGTGGGTGTCGTCGGCTATGAGCGAGTCGCGGTTATCGAACACCTTGTTGTATAGCAGGTAATCGAGCCGTATGCCGCGGGCCTTTATGGCCTCGAGTGCCAGCAGGGTGTGGTTGATTGACCCGAGGCCACCGTGTGTCACGAAAATCAGGGGGATGCGGCGCGATGCCACATAGTCGATGGTGAGGAAGTCGTCGGTCAGCGGCACCATCAGGCCGCCGGCGCCCTCTATGAGCACCACATCGTGGTTTTCTGCCAGGCGGCGCGTGGCGTCGTCGATGAGGCTCAGGTCTATCTCGCGTTTGTCGAGGCGTGCCGCAAGCTGTGGCGAGCAGGGGTATGAGAACACCACGGGCGCCGTGGTATGGTCAAGGTCCTCGGGCTGCAGGCCTGTCTCCATGATTCGGCGGTGCAGCTCTATGTCTTCCGACAGGCCGCAGTTGCCGGTCTGGATGAATTTCTGGGTTATGACGTCATGTCCCTGGCGTGTCCATTCGCGCGCCAGCCACCCGGTGCAGTAGCTTTTCCCGGCATCGGTGTCGATTCCCGATACGAAGTATGCTTTTTCCATTTTGATATTGTTTTTCAGGTTACAGAGGCTTTCGGGCCACCAGCCATGCCGGGCGGTAGGTCAGCGTGACTTTGCCGTCGGGGCTTTCCGGAGCATGTCTCATGAATTTGAGCGCGGCGGCGCGTGCGTGTGCGTCGGTTTCCACGGCGTTCACGCCGGTGAGTCTGAGGTGACGCAAGGCCTCGGCGGGCGAGTCGAATTCCAGACGCAGGGCG
>USKE01000187.1 GCA_900555165.1 uncultured Porphyromonadaceae bacterium
CGCAGGCCGCTCTTTATGTATGCGGCGGCGTCCTCAAGCGCCACGATAAACCCGGCACATGCAGCCTGGATATCGTATGAGTAGGCTTTCGAAAGTCCGGCGCCCTCGCAGATTATCGAGCCGGTCGAGGGGAAACGGTAATCAGGGTTTGAGGTGGCGCAAATCAGGAGCTCGATCTCTTCGGGAGCCGTACCGGTCTCGGCAAGGAGTTTCTTCACGGCCTCGATGCCCATGTATGACGAACCGACATCTTTCTTGAGTATGCGGCGTTCCTTGATGCCGACGCGCGTTGTGATCCACTCGTCGTTGGTGTCAACCATCTTCGAGAGCATCTCGTTGTCAAGCACGTCGTCGGGGAGGTAAGATGCGATACCCGATATTCTTGCGTTGAGCATAATTCGCTTGGTGTTGGATAGTAAAGATAGCCACGACCTACCGGCGCCTGCTATCCCTCAGAATGGGATAACAGAACCCGAACGGCAGACGTGGTGATAAAAAGCAGGAGGCGCCAAGGGTCTTGGCGCCCTCCTCCGGCGCGTTATCCTGTTATCAGATAACAGCGTCTTTCTCGATGGCGATCTTACCGCGGTAGTAGCCGCATTCGGGGCATACGCAGTGGTAAACGTGCCATGCGCCGCAGTTCGAGCAAAGAGCCAGAGTAGGCATTGCAGCCTTGTCGTGAGTGCGACGTTTGGCTGTGCGGGTCTTTGATTGTCTTCTTTTAGGATGTGCCATTGTGATATATGATTTTTATTGTTTACAATAAAGCGGAGAGGGCGGTGCGGGGGCAATCAGCGCGGAATCATTCGGCGGCGTCATCGGTCTGCAGACCTTTGAGGGCGTCCCAGCGCGGATCGGTGTTCTCTCCGGCCTGGGTGTCGGGGGCGGCGTCGATTTCATCCATGAGCTCGTCTTCAAGCTCGGCGTCGGGGTCGTCGGGGGTGTGCGCGCGGTGCTTTTTGAGCAGCGACGACATGGCCCTGTTGCATTTCCCGAGGGGATGCACATGCTTGATGGGGATTGCCAGCGACACGGTATCGTAGATCATGTAGGCGACATTGAGATAATTGTCGCTCTCGGGAATCTCGATGAACTCGTCGGAATCATCGCGGAAATCGTCACCGTACTTGACGACGACATGATACCGGGCGTCAATGGGGAGTTCCAGGTCGTCAAGACAGCGGTCGCAGGCCACGACGGCCACGCCGGACACCTCGAAACTGAGGTCATAGACATCGTTGCGGTGATCGACGGTAAGGTCGACATCAAGGGCGGCGCCGCGCACATCGGCACTTTCCATATTCTCGAAAAAAGATTTGTCGAGATGGAACTTGAAGTTGTGTGTCCCTACGGGGAGTGACTTCAGCGGCAGATTGAACGCGCTAAACTTACCCATATCAAGAGTGTTTAAAATCAGACGTTTACGCACTCCGACAAGCACCGGCGGCAATATCCGTCAGGCTCTTCGGGGCCGAAAAAACTGTGCAAAGGTAGCTAAAAACTTGATTTCTGCCAAATTTTAGCAATGGAAAGGCAAATAATCAGCTGTAATTCGCATGCTTTTTGTGGCGGATTCAGCCACAGCTCACAGACACGCCGGGTCAGGTCCCGGGCGCATCGGCACGCCGGGGCTGAGCCAGCGGCAGTTCGATGCGGAAAGTGGTGCCGCGCCCCGGCTCAGACCATGCCACGAAGATGCGGCCGCCGTGGTACTCGGCGATAATGCGCCGGGCGAGCGCGAGTCCAAGCCCCCAGCCGCGTTTCTTGGTGGTATAGCCGGGATTGAATACCGTCTTGTGGTTCTTGTGGGGGATGCCTTTGCCGTTGTCGGTCACCGAGATTGAAGCCGAGGAGCCGTCGAGGGCGGTGACCACCCTGATTTCGCCCGAGCCCTCCATGGCGTCGACAGCGTTCTTTATCAGATTCTCCATCACCCATTCAACAAGCGGTTCGGAGGCCATGACGGGCAACGGATCTGAACAGAGGTCTATGTCGAGGCTGATACGCGACGAGATACGTGTGGCCATGTACGAGGCCGCCGAGGCCACTACGGCATTGAGGTCGACAGGCTCCATGCTGGGCCGCGAGCCGATTTTCGAGAAACGCGAGGCGATGGTCGACAGGCGCGTGACATCCTTGTTCATCTCGCCCACCATCTCGGGAGCCACCCCCAGCGACGGCAACAGCTCCATCCACGCCATCAGCGACGAGATGGGGGTGCCGAGCTGATGGGCGGTCTCTTTCGAGAGGCCCACCCAGACCTTGTTCTGCTCGGCGCGGCGCATGGAGTTCACGGCATAGTAGACCACGAAGATGAACACAAGCATCACCACCAGCTGCACATAAGGGTAATAGCTGAGACGTTTCAGCAGTTTTGAATCGTCGTAGTAGAGGTGCTGAAGGTTGTCGGGCGAGATGATGATGTGTATCACGTTGGCGCGCTTGCCGAGCGCGGCCAGCCGCTCGCGCAGAAAGCGCTCGTTGGCGGGGGATAGCTCGTAGGGATTGTCTTCCGGCACCGGTTCGGGGAGGTCGAAGTTGCGGTGGTCGAGTATGTTCCCCTCGTCATCGGTGAGCAGGACTGGGATGGTGTGGTTCTGCTGGATGATGCTCAGCAGAAACTCAAGATTCTCGGGCGAGGCGTTGTCGGCCTCGGGGTTGAGGCCTATGTCGGCAATCTGCTTTGTGGCGTCGGCCCATATCTGCATGCGCTCGCGCTCCTGCTGTGCGAGGTCGCTCACCAGGTTGTTCGACACATAGAGGAAAAACGCCACCACTCCCACCGAAACCAGCAGGAAAATCGCGGTACCGAAACGGCGCAGGTCATATATGTTCATCGGTCAGTATTCAGATATGTGATATGATTGAGGAAGAGTGAGGGAGAGTAGGAGTCGGCGCGGCAGAGGCGCGGAAGGGCGTGAGAATCAGTCGTCGGCGATAAAACGCGCCACGGCATCGGTGTGGTTGGCGCCGATTATGGCGGTCGCCTCGGCCTTTACGGCGTCGAGGGCATTGTCTACGGCCACGGCCACATCGGCCACACGCATCATGGGCAGGTCGTTGAGATTGTCGCCGAACACCACCACACGGCTTGCGCCCACAGTGCGGGCCAGCTCGGTGACAGCGCGCGCTTTCGACACGCCCGGGGCATAGATGTCAATGAGGCCGGTCTCGGGCATGAGCACGTCGCGATACCATGCGACCGAGCACTCCGTGACCCCCTGCAGAGAGTCACTTGCCGCGGCGATGTCGCGCTCGGGGCCGGTAGTGAAGAAAAGCACCACGCTGTCGAGACGCGCCGGGCGCTGGTCGAGGTGGAAACGTTTCAGTTTAAGATGCTTGCGTTCGAGATAGAAGGCCTCTTCGCGGCGCGACATGCGCGCCGTGTGGTAGACATTGAGAAAAGAGTCGCCCGAGAGGCAGTAGACGAAGGGGCGCAGGCCCAGAGCGTCGAACGACGCGAGAATGTCGGCGGCGTCACGTTCGGGAATCAGCTCTACCCTGTCGAAACGGTGGTCGGCACGGTTCCACAGAGCGGCGCCGGTCATCACAATCGCCGGCAGAGGCTGCGAAAGCCCCGTAGCCGGGTCGGTATAGCAGGACACCGGGAGACGGCTGAGCAGAGGGTCGACCGTTGCCGGGGTGCGCGCCGTGGCCACAGTAACCAGGGCGCCCTGCGAGACAAGCTCGCCGAGCATGGCCACCGAGCGTTCCGACACGCGCGAGCTGTTGTCGAGCAGCGTGCCGTCGAGGTCGCTGACATATAGGGTGTCTTTTCTCATTCCGGCAAATTTAACATTTTCCGACCCATTAATCATAATTATGCCCCCGGAAAATAACGAAAGTCTCGCGCAATTGTTGTAACTTTGAAACTTTATGAACAACCGGGGGCCACTCCGCGTCAAGGCCGTGTACCGCACCCGCGGAGCGGCTCCCCGCCCCAACCACTGACAACAAGACTATGACATTTGAAGAACTTGGCGTCAACGAGCCGTTGCGCCGCGCCATAACCGACCTGGGATTCGAGCACCCGATGCCCGTACAGGAAAAAGTGATACCCCATCTGCTCGACGAGGATCGCGACGTCATCGCCCTGGCACAGACCGGCACCGGCAAGACCGCCGCGTTCGGGCTGCCCGTGATACAGCGCATCGACCCCTCGCTGCGCGCCCCCCAGGCGCTGATACTCGCTCCT
Organism: uncultured Porphyromonadaceae bacterium; assembly: GCA_900555165.1. Lineage (GTDB taxonomy): Bacteria > Bacteroidota > Bacteroidia > Bacteroidales > Muribaculaceae > UBA7173. Next base: position 4,196 of record USKE01000187.1, read on the forward strand.
ACCCGCGAGCTCTGCCTGCAGATAGCCTCGGACCTGGCCGATTTCAGCAAATATCTGCCCGAACCGATGAGCGATCTCGCACAGCAAACTTTGAAAGATCCGTATAATTTCGATTTTTTGACCATGCGAGAGAACTACAACGAACGAGAGTTGGAAGATGCTTTGACAAAGAATATCACCAGATTTCTCCTTGAACTGGGCAGCGGGTTTGCATTTGTCGGGCGACAGGTTCGTTTGGAGATCAATGGAAACGAATTCTTTATCGATTTGCTCTTCTATC